>CAJGBX010000103.1 GCA_904501685.1 Clostridiaceae bacterium | reverse complement strand
TTTGCAAAGTTTTATCAGTACACACTGATGATTACCTTTGATTTCAAGTTTAAAACACTGTTTAAAAACTCGTGGCTGTTTGCGACCTTAGGTATCAAGCATAACGCTATTATCGGTATCGTGTTGTCGTTTATTTATATTGCGATGTTTTGGGCGTTTACAATTAACCCCACAATTGCTATTCCGATTATTATTATGGTTTGTATGTTTTTGCTGCCGTCATTCAGAATGTTCCTTATTCAGTTTAATGTTTTTCCTGAAATTAAAAAGTATATTATCGACCCTTATTATAAGGAGCACCCCGATGAGGATATCGAAAAGCGCCGTTCGTTAGGCCTTTTGGATTATGAAGAGGATGAATCGGTTTTTGAGGATACACCTGATAACCCGAATTTATAAAACCTTTCGAATGTTAAACATATCTTCAACCACACGCCAGTTTTGGGCGTAGAATTGATTGACCGTCCAATAGCTTAAGCCGCCCAGGTTAAAGTCGTTGACTAACTGAAGCCGAGCGGCAGTGCTTCGGGCATTTTCAAACCATACAATATGGCTGACACCGTTTTGTGAGTATTCATAAAACGGTGCTTGACTGTTTTGGTTAAACTGAATTTGGGCGCCTAATCGGTCAGCACGTAAAACAGCTTCGTTGATCGAAAGAATTTCGGCAGGTCGGCCCTCTTGAAACGGTAACGTCCAGTCGTAGGCGTAGTTTGGCATACCCATTAAAATTTTTCGGCTCGGTATTTCGGTTACGGCATAGGATAATACCTTTTTCACTTCGTTATAGGGTGCAACTGCCATAGGCGGTCCGTAAAGGTAACCCCATTCATAGGTCATTAATATGAGATAGTCTACAATCGAGCCGTGGAATGAGTAATCGTGTGCCTCGTAAAGGGTGCCTACCTGCGTTGATGATATTTTCGGTGCAATTGCGGTTGACAGGGTAAGGCCTCGTGGCTCCAATTCAGCCTTAAGCTCGGTCAAAAAGCTGTTGTATAGCTCGCGGTCGTTAGGGTAGATGTATTCAAAATCTACATCAACTCCGAGATACCCTTTTCTCGTTGCGGTAGAAATCACGTTTTCTATCAAATTTCCACGTGATTCGGCGGTTTCAAGCACTGCATGAGCAACGTCACTGCTGAAGCCTCCGCCCTCCTCAGTGTTGGTGATGACCATTATCGGTGCAACCCGTCCTGCCTTGGCCAGTTTAATCAGCTCGGAATCGTTAAGGCTGTCAAGGCTGCCGGTTGAGGTTACACGGTGGCTGAAAATCGAAAGATATGTAAGATAGGGTAGTGTTTGCCCTAAAACGTTGCGGTTTATGCTTGGGTAGGCGTAGCCGTTGACCGATATCGTTCGTTTGGTTGAAGGTTCAGGTATACGGATGATTTGCTCAGGATAAATAGTATACGGCGGTCTTATATCGGGATTGGCGTTAATTACCGAGTCTAACGGTACTGAGTAGTGCGAAGCTATACTGTAAAGCGATTCGCCGGCGGTGACTGTGTGAATGCTACCCGAAACCGGAATCAGCACATCCTGACCGACGGTTATAAGGTTAGCGTCCGGCAGACCGTTAAAGCGTTCCAGTTCTGCTATCGTAACGCCGAACTCCCGTGCAATACTGTAAAGAGTATCACCGTTTTTTACTGTATATATTATCATTTTAATCACTCCCTTAATTATCTTTATGCAGGCGAGTGGGTATTTATTTAGGAGGACAAAATGCAACTTCCGATTAATTTAGTGACCGATGGCTGTAAGGATTTTTTACAGCTGGACGACCATGCATTAAAGGGACTTCAAAAATATGCAGAAATGCTGGTTGAATGGAATGAAAAGATTAATTTAACCGCAATTGTAGACCCCGAGGGTATTGCGGTCAAGCATTTCTTAGATTGCCTGATGATTTTTAAATATTTGGATATTCCGGTCGGTGCCTCGGTTATAGATATCGGCACCGGAGCAGGCTTTCCCGGTGTGGTTATGAAGCTTGCACGTCCTGATATAAAATTAACCTTAATGGACTCGCTTGCCAAACGAATTACGTTTTTAGAAACGCTTTGCAGTGAGCTTCATTTGGACGTGACCTGTATTCATTCACGTGCCGAGGATATTACGTCAGTTCAGCGTGAGGGCTATGATTTTGCGGTTGCGCGTGCGGTTGCAAATATGCGTGTGTTGACCGAATATTGTCTGCCATTTGTAAGGGTAGGCGGTTCATTTATCGCAATGAAGGGTGCATCGGCAGAGTTTGAGTTATCGGAAGCGGCTAATGCAATTTCGGTGCTTGGCGGTGCTTTAAATAAAATAGATATGTTTGACTTAGGCGATTTAGGAGCAAGAGGCATAATAAATGTGAAAAAGATTTCGCAAACCTCGACAAAGTATCCCCGTAACCCCGGTAAAATTTCAAAACAACCTTTGTAAAATGTAAAAACGGACAGTTTTCTGTCCGTTTTTTGTATACTGTTTTTCTTGATTTTAAAGGTAAAATATGGTAAATTTTACTTGCAGTCGAGAGGAGGCAGAGTGATGCTCTTAGACCGAAAACGAAACAACCGCAAGCTAATAAGTGTCTCGCCCGATAAAATTCTCCCGTCACCATTTCAGCCGAGACGTGAGTTCGATTATTACGAGCTTTTGGAGCTTTCGGCAAGCATCCGTCAAAACGGAATTATTCAACCTTTGACGGTCAGGCAAATAGGCGAAAGGTATGAGCTGATTTCAGGTGAACGGCGTCTTAGAGCAAGCGTTATGGCGGGTTTGAAAACCGTACCCTGTGTTATGGTTAAGGCTAATGACCGAGAGTGCTCACTGATGTGCCTTATTGAGAATATTCAGCGTACCGACCTGAGCTTTTTTGAGGAGGCTGACGGTATCAAGCGGCTTATGGATGAGTTTTCACTTTCTCAAGCCGAGGTTGCCGAGCATTTGAGTATGGCACAGTCAACCCTTTCTAATAAGCTGAGACTCTTGAAGCTGTCTCGCGAGCAGCGTGAACGGATAGTAGCAGGCAAGCTTAGTGAACGTCACGCGAGAGCGTTTATAAGGCTGCCTGATGAACGACGAGATGAAATAATAAACCGCGTGCTTGCCCAACAGCTGACCGTCAGTGAAACTGAGGAGCTGATTAACAATATTGTGGCCCCGGTTACCCTGCGTAAAATTCCCGACCGTAAATGTGCAATCGGCGATTTAAGAATTTTTACCAACTCAATTTCCAAAATGATAGGCTCAATGAGACGCTCGGGTGTTGATGCTGAGTCTAAAAAGAGTGAGACCGAAAGTTATATAGAATATACCATACGTATCCCTAAGCAGAAAATTAATATTTAAGGCTTAAATGTTAATTTTCATTATTCATTATCCATTTTCTTTTTTATTTTGCCCACCCATATTCATCCCCATACAACGGACTGCCGCCGTGCTGAGTTTTCAGTACGGCGGCAGTTCGTTATATTTGAAATAGGCGTTGGCTTAAATAATTGACTTGAGGTTAAATAGGGTGTATAATGTTACTATATTTTTCAAGAGGTGAGGTCAGGTGGATACAGTGATTATCGGCGGCGGTGCCGCGGGACTTTTTACGGCAATAAGGCTAAAGCAGGCGTGCTTGTCGGCAACGGTAACCTTGCTTGAGGGCAGTGACCGCGTCGGTCGTAAGCTTCTGACTACCGGCAACGGCCGGTGTAATGTTTCGAATACCGATTTAAACGGCTCACGTTATCACGGTGACCCTGACTTTGCTGAGCGAATTATAAATAATTTTAATTTTTCGGCCCAAAGGTCAGCTTTTGAAGATTTAGGAATTATGTTTTGTGAGCTTGAGGATGGTAAGGTTTACCCCAGGTCTTTGCAGGCAGGTTCGGTAGTGGATGCGTTGCGATACAGAGCTGAGGAGCTTGGTGTTGAAATCCTTGTTAATTCCAGGGTAACCGAGGTCAAGCGCACCTCAGAGGGCTTTTCGGTTACGGCAGGCGGCAGGGAATATAATTGCCGCACTGTTGCGGTTGCAACCGGCGGTCAGGCAGGCGGCAGGTTGGGTTCTTGCGACGGATATGCAATACTCAGGTCGATGGGACATAAAATCGAAAAGATTTTCCCGTCAATTGTGCAGATAAAAACAACTCCCGAAACAGTCCGTCAGCTTAAGGGTATTAAGGTTATGGCTAATGCTACAATGTCATCGAGCCTCGGTGTCAGGACCGAGTACGGTGAGGTGCTTTTTTGCGATTACGGTCTGTCGGGACCGCCTATATTACAGGTTTCACGTCTCGCCGAGGGTGAAAATGCCGTTATTTCACTTGATGTTTTGCCCGATATACCTGAATTGGAAATAAAAAACGAACTTTTGCGCAGGTCAGAAATGTTCGGAAACCGACCGTTAAGTGAGCTGTTTTTGGG
>CAJGBX010000102.1 GCA_904501685.1 Clostridiaceae bacterium | reverse complement strand
CTTTCACCAATACGTTAATTATGACCTTCTTTATTACCTATATAGCGGTATGCATCCTTATTTCGGGTACGTCCGTAACCGTAGCCGTACCCATAGCCATAGCCGTAACGCTTCTTGCCATAACGTCCGTAATAACTGTGGCTCTCGCTTTCATCAACACCGTTAAGCACAAAGCCCATAAGCTTTACGTTGCTGAACGACAAATCCTTTAACGAACTGTAAATCTGTTCGATTGAAACCTCATTTACAAGTGCAACAAACAGAATTTCATCACACAGCTCGGCAATCTGCACAGTCTCGGAAGCCTCATGGCAGGAAGGCATATCCACCACAATATAGTCGTACTGTGCCTTAAGCTGTTCAAACGCCTGTGCATACCTTTTGAAGCTGAACTTATTGTCCTGCTCACCGGCAAACAACACATCAAAGGTGTCTGAAACACCGTTTATAACCTCGTTAAGTACCGCCTTTCCCGCAACCACGTCGGTAATACCTGTATCGGAAACTGTTTTCTTTCGGTTCAGAATATTCTGAATGTCACGTTTGACAAGGTTCATATCAATAAGCAGTACTCTTTGCTCGCCGTTAGACATAGTTTTGGCAAGGTTATAAGCGACAGTGGTTTTACCCTCATTGGCAATAGCACTGGTAATACCGATGATTTTTTTGCCGTTAGCGTCAAGCTCCTTCTTGACACGCTGCTTTAAAACTCTTATCGACTCGGAGAAGCCGGCATTCGTTACTCCCGCCTTTAAAATATTGTTTTTAGCAGTGCCGCGCTTTTTCTTGACAAATTGAATTTCAGAAACACACTTACTGTTAAATTTCGACTCAATATCCGCACGGCCGAGAACAACATTACGGAATTTTGTATCAATCAAGGCAACGCCTGCACCGATAAGCACACCAAACACCATAGCCAATACAACATATTTATAATAATACCCTGTATTATACGGCTTGTCGGCAAGCTTAGGCTCGGCATTTTCAATAACGGTCATTTTGGTGTCACCGATAATATACTCGGCAACCTTGGGGTAGTTTTGCATAATCGAATTCAAAATGTCATAAGCATCCTGAGCCGATTGGCTGGTAACCGAAACCTCGAAAATATTAGTATTGGCAACCGCTTGAGCCGATATTGAGCCGCTAAACGGCCGCTGAAGGTCGTTAACAACAATATCGTTCATAATACCCGAGCTTAAAACATGCGGGAAGGTTTTTGCCATCTGCTCAGCCAGAATTTCATTATAGTTAAAGCTATACACACTGGCACCGTTTGTAGCATCGCCGCTGACAAGCGGCATAATGGTGAAATTGACATCGGATTTATACATCGGCACAAAGGTGACCGAAAAATAAATAAATGATGCCAAACCCAACACAAATGCAGAAATAGCCGATACCCACCAGAGCCTTTTAAAGCTTTTGAAAAAACGTCCTAAATCAAACGTTATGCCGTCTTCATTTACATTAGACTGCTGATTGGTCTTATCTATATTCATTACGCTTCCCCCTTTTTAGCTTTATCAAGTCGGTTAATATTACGACCGCCGTCCTTACGGCCAAAGGCTGAAACATCGTTGAAAACACAACCGATAACATTGCCGTGAGCAAGCGTTTCGATCTGAGCGTTTATATCCTTTACAACAACAACATCCTGACGGATAACAAGCAGCGAAGCATCGACGCTGTTCGATAATACCTCAGCATCAACGGTAATTCCGCAAGGCGGAGTGTCAATAATAATGAAATCGAACATTTCCTTAAGCTCTTTCAAAACCGCCTTGAATTGTGAGCTGCCTAATAATTCAGCCGAATCACTGTAAGCCCTTGCATTACCAAGAATAAACAAACCTGTTATAGGGTCCTGCTTTATAAAACCGGAAAGTGCATCTGTACCCCTGAAATAATTACGGAAATCGGTCTCCTCAGGGTTTTTGACTTCATCAAAGAAGTGGTAATCCGACGGATTTTTAAAGTCGGCATCTAAAAGCAATACCCTATGTCCGTTCTCGGCCAAGGTCATAGCAGTATTAACCGCAACACTGGTTTTACCCTCATTTTCGGTAACACTGGTAATCATAACTGATTTAATACCCTTAATACGGTGCAAGCTCTCAAGCTTGACGGCAATTTTGCGGAAACTCGCGGCAAAATGCGGAGGAATAAGCGGATTGGTTACAACCAAGCGGTGTTTGTCAAGCGGCAAATTCCGGCTCAGACGCTTTACACTGTTAACAGTTGCAAACAGCTTGGTATCAAGCTCGCTTTCAATATCCGAAACATTTTTAACCGTATCACGCAAAAACGAAATAACCGCAATTATGCCGGCAACAATAACACCTGCAAGTATTCCGAATAAAACACCGCCGGCTATCGGTGTAACCCGATTAGTAGGCTGTAACGGCATTTCGGGATTGACAACAGTACGGATAATAACGTTACTGAACGCAAAGTCGGTAACCTTATAGTAGTTTTTGTAAACCGAAACAAGAGTTTCGTATGCCTTTTCGGGAGAATTGTCGGTAACCGTAATGCTTACAAGGTTGGTTTCCTCGATCTGACGCGCCTCCATTGAACCGGTCAGGCTTTCGCCTAAATCCTTTTCAACAACATCACGCAGTGCTTTACTTTGAAAAACGTCATCCAGGTTTTCGGCAATAACAACCGTTCTGGCCAGAGACAATGCCGCAGCCTCACTGGTATAGCCGCTTAAGTTGATAGAAACCGTCATACTGCTGACATAGGTTTCGGTATGAAGAAAACTATAATAGCAAACGCCGCCGACAAAGCCGGTTACGACCGCTAACACAATTACCCACGCATTAAACAGTAAATCACGGACGATTGTATACGCATTAAAGCGTTTTAAGTCTATTTTCATTACATCAATCCTCCGTAACTATAACCAAAAGACGGGTTTTGGTTATTGTTTTATCGTGATCTATCAACTCATAATAAGCCTCATAAGTGCCGGGTGTCTGATAATCGACACCTGAATCGTCAACCTTTATATCATCTGTCTTATATTCCTTATGGTCATTGTTTTTATACGAAATTCGCTCAATCTGAGCTGTATAATCAACGGTTTGTCCCACCGGAACATATGCTATATAATTCTTGAGCCTTACCTTTACGTCAAACCAAGGCTCATCGGTAACAATTGCCTTAAAGTTAAGCTGAGCAGTATCTGCCATACTGTTGGAGACCTTTAAATTTACAGTATATTCACCCTCAGTATTCGAGAACTCAGACGAAATAAGCTTAATGAACGGTGTCAAGTCACCGTCAATCATATCACTGGCCTCAACATACTGTTTGAAGTCGTAGGTGTAGCCGCTCGGAAATATAAAATCATAGCTCAAAGAGAATCTCGGCGAATGGTAATCACTCAAAATCATCTTTTTTACAACACTGCTGACATTGTTATCACTGTCGCAGACCGAATATGTAATAAGCTGGGAGCCTTCCTTTTCGTCCAAGAACAGCTTTTTCCTTACAACCTTAATCTTATCTGTAAGGTCGCCGTCCTTTTTATCGTGTGCCTTTACATAGGACAAAAGCTCCTCATCTGTAGTCTCAGTAGTAGCCATAATAGTGCCGTTAACGGTGCATTCAATAGTAGGTGCGTCGTTTTTGCCGGAGGATTTTGCATACAAAACACATCCGCCAATCATTACAACGACCGCCATTATAACCGTTATAACCCTTAAAATTCTCATTCCGTGTCTCCTTCTTGTAAAAAAATAATTCAACCCTTTACTTTGGGAGTAATAAGTTAAGCCTTCGTCAGCCTAAATATTCGTCGTTTATAACTGCCAAGGGGTTGATGTAAAACAACTCCTCTGCCATCTGTTGCCCAAAACCGGATGCCACCGTCATATAGCATTCCGCTAAATTCGGATTTCGCATATGCACACTGTGTGAATCACTTGCAATAAACTGTGCCGCTCGGTTCTCTAATGCCTCAAAAGCAATACGCTGAGCTTTATCTCCGCTCAAGCCGAAAAGGCTGGTTGAATTCAACTGAAGCAGAGCGCCGTAGCTTCGAAGCTCCATTAACAGCTCGGGATTCCTTTGAATAAAGTGATATCTCTCAGGATGAGCGACTATCGGTACAAAATCCAATGACAAAATCTTATCTGTGACCCTTAAAGCGCGCTCGAATCGGTCGTCAAAGCCAAATTCCAATAATACGTACCGGCTGTTGTTTATTGTTATCAGTTGTTCTTCAGCAATAACATCCCTGAAATTACTGACTGCCACCATTTCAGCACCCAGGTATAAATTAAGCTCGGGATACATCTGCTTTGCCTCAAGCGAAAAGCTCTCAAACCTTGACTCGAGTGCCTGCTTATTAAATTTTTTGAAGCTGTGGTCATTTGTTAAGTAATGCGGTGTAAGTACGATATGT
>CAJGBX010000101.1 GCA_904501685.1 Clostridiaceae bacterium | reverse complement strand
GATTATTTTCAGATAATACCTTATTATTGTATTATCATAACAATATAATAATACAACTATACAGAAATTTCAATACTCGTTATGTAAAAAACATCGCAAATTTTTATATATTTTTTATAAAAGTTGTCCTCAATCGTCACTTTATAAACCTAAATATTAGCAAAATGCACTAAAAACACCATTTTTTGTTCTGTAACAAACTTTTGTGAGGTAAAAATATGAACGATACCGAAAAGCGGTCTTTAGAGACAACCGAAGCCGAAGGAATGACTTCTGTGCCGCCAAAGACAACTAAACCTGAAGAAAATAAGGAACCGATTCCGTTTACCGATTCTGCGACGGGTCAGTATTCCCAAGGCTTTAACTCTCAGCCAAGCACTGCAGCTGGCAACACCAATCAATCCAATCAAAACACCGCCGGGGAGTATGGATTTACACGGCAATGGACTACTGTTTCGCCTTTGCGCGACCGAGATGTCGTGACCTTAGGCAACGCCGTTGGTTTCCCTTTAAGTATGTTTTTTGTGCTGAACATTGTTTTTCAAATACTGCTCAGTTATATTTTGTATATCATTTCAGCCATAACAGGCCGCACCTCGTTTCCTGAGCTTTCCGACCCAAATATTCAATATATATATAGTAGCTGTGTTACAATTTTCACCTTGACAGTGCCTTATCTTTTTACGCTGAAAGCAACTAATTCTGCCTATTCCGACTTGGTTTCGGTAAAGCGTGTCTCAGGCTCGTCCTGTCTTGCTTTTGTAATGCTTGGACTCGGTGCTTCGGTGCTTTGCAACCTTGCTTCAAACACACTTGGCTATTATTCCGACAAGCTATTCGGCATAAAATTCATCAATTCTGCTCCCGAATACGAAAAGGGACTATGGTCATTTGCATTAATGCTTTTATGTGTCGGCATTTTGCCTGCGATTTTAGAGGAATTTGCCATTCGGGGTGTGATTTTAGGCGCACTGCGAAAAAAATTCAGTGACACCTCAGCAATAGTCATATCCTCTGTTCTGTTCGGACTGCTGCACGGCAATCTTCAACAAATACCCTTTGCTGCACTTTTAGGTCTGTTACTTGGTTTTGCAACGGTATACACCGGCTCGATAATTCCTGCTGTTTTAATTCACGCAGTAAACAATATAAACACGGTTGTGATTTCATTTGCCATACCAACACTTTCGCCGTTAGCGCAAAATGTCGTATACTTCACATTTATTGCAGTATCATTAATAATCGGTCTCTGCGGCTTTATAACGCTTATAAAAAGCGACCCTGATATTTTCAGACTTTCAACCGAAAAATCCGAGCTGACATCCGGAAATCTTTTCAGCTTTTTATCATCCCCCTGGATAATCATTTTCCTTGCGCTTTGTGTTCTTGAGGTACTTTTGGTGCAGGGTGTAATTTCCTTGGTGTAACGCTATGAATAAGTATATGAATGAGGCATTGTTGCTTGCCGAAAAGGCAGGTGAAATGGGTGAAATTCCGGTAGGTGCGGTAATTGTTCGAAACGGTGAAATTATAGCCACCGGAATAAACCGACGTGAGACCGATAAAACCGCATTGGGCCACGCTGAGATTGAGGCAATAACCAACGCCTGCAAAAAGCTTGACCGTTGGAGGCTTGACGACTGTGAGCTGTACGTCACGCTGGAGCCCTGCCCTATGTGTGCCGGTGCAATAATAAATGCCCGAATAAAAAAGGTTGTTTTCGGTGCGTTTGACAGAAAAATGGGCTCCTGCTCGCAGGAATCAGTGATTGATTTATTCTCTCTTCCCTACAACCACCGTCCTGAGGTTTGGGCAGGCATAATGGAAAAGGAATGTTCAGAAATTTTGACCCGATTCTTTGAGAATTTACGAGAAAAGGAAAAATAATATGCCCTTAACAAAAAACGTAAAATACATTCATGAGCCGACCGACCTACAGTGCGGTCAAGCCGTTTTGGCAATGCTTGGCGACGTAACAGTCGGGGAAATTATTGAACTTGTCGGTACCGACCGCGAAACAGACCTAAAACAGATGCTTTCGGCATTGAACTGCTTAGATATAAAGTATGACCCTATTCGCTATGAGGCCAAGTCCAAAACCGACCTGCCTCAAGTAGCAATTTTAAGCCTTGAAACACCTCGGTGCTGGCACTGGTCACTGTATTTTAAGGGTACCTTCTTTGACCCTGAGCATGGGATTTTAGATGACTTTCCTGTTTCAAACCGCAAATACTATTGGAAAATAACGGAGGATTAAGTATGCTTATAATGTCTGTAGATGTCGGCACCGCACGTACCGGTGTTGCATTAAGCGATAAAACTGAGGGTTTCGCCTTTCCCAAAGGAGTTATTACCGAATATAACCGGGAAAGACTGATTGAAAGATTAGCCGATAAAGCTAAGGAATTAGGCGCCGAAATGATTGTGGTTGGTTACCCTAAGAATATGGACGGAAGCGAAGGCTTTAAGGCTCAGGAATGTGCCGCTGCCGCCGAAGCTTTGAGGTTAGCTACCGGCTTGCCGGTTGAACTATGGGACGAGCGTTGCACCACCGTCAGTGCACATACGGCATTGAACTACACCGATGTAAGAGGTAAAAAGCGTAAGGAAACGGTTGATGCTGTTGCCGCCACCATTATTTTAGAGGACTTTTTACGCCACCGTGCCAATACAAAGAAATAACAATAACAATAACAACTAACCTTGGCTCCCTCTGACGAGGGAGCTGTCCGAGTGATAGTGAGGCCTGAGGGAGAGAAAATATTAACTACCCCTCCGTCATGCACTACTCAAAAAACCTCTCTGCTGAAATTCAGCAGAGAGGTTTTTCTTTATTATTTACGAGTGGGTTTTACATTTGAATCAGGAGTAATGTTTCCGTCAATAACACCATTAGCATCTTCAAAAGCCTTTATGTTTTCTCTTATTAAAACAAGCACTTGACTGTTCACACTTCTGCCTTCGTAATCAGCAATATGTGATATTTTATTCAACATTTCCTCTTCAATTCTGATAGATACACTTTTGATAGCCATAATTTCACCCCATAATAAATATATTGTATATTTATTTTAGATGTATTATGTGTTATAATGTTGAAAATAGATATATGGTATATCTATGAGATTTGAGGTGTAACTTATGAAAGAAAAAACTTGTTGTTTCTTCGGTCATAGAACTATTAATGAAACAGAGGAACTGAAATCAAAGCTTATTGAGGTTATCGAAAAACTAATTGTGGAGAAAAAAGTTGATACATTCCTTTTCGGGAGTAAGAGCCGCTTCAATAGTTTGTGCCTCGAACTCGTAACCGAAATAAAAGAAAAATGCCCGCACATAAAACGAATCTATGTGCGGGCAGAATATCCCTGTATAAACGAGCAATATACAAACTATCTTTTAGAGAGCTACGAAGACACATACTATCCTGAACATATCATTGACTCAGGTCGCGCAGCATACGTCGAACGCAATTATGAGATGATAGATAAAAGCCAATTTTGCATAGTATACTATGATGAGTCAAACGCCCCAACCGCCCGAAAAAGCGGTACCAAAATTGCCCTTGACTATGCCATAAAGAAAGGTAAAAATATTATTAGCGTATAAAAATACCTAGCCAAAGCATTCAAAATCGAATCGGATTTGGAATAAGGAATAAGACAAAATAAAAAAACGGCGTACGGAAAACCGTACGCCTTAAATTTAATTATTCAACGTTGCCCGTTCTTACAGCCTCAAAATCCTCTAAAACTTCTTTAGAAGGCTTGGGTGTAAGTAACGATACAACAACAATGCAAACACTTGAGAAAATGAATGCCGGCAGCAGCTCGTAAATTGCGAATGCACCGCCGAGCTCACTGATAACCAATTTCCACAGGAATACCATTCCTGCGCCGCCAACCATACCGGCAATGGCACCTATGCGGGTAGTACGCTTCCAGAAAAGCGAGAACAACATCAACGGACCGAAGGTGGCACCAAAGCCTGCCCAAGCAAACGAAACGATGTTGAAAATAACACTGTCTTCATCCAAAGCGATAACAACTGCAATAGCTGCTATCACCAAAAGGGTAATTCTCGACATAGTCATAACCTGCTTGTCGGTTGCCTTTTTCTTGACAATGCCCTGGAAAATGTTTTTTGCAAATGCCGAAGCGGCAATAAGCAGATACGAGTCTGACGAGCTGATAGTAGCAGCTAAAATACCTGCCATTACAAAGCCTGCCAAAATCGGCGGCATAAAGCTTTCGGAAAGCAGAATGAATATGCTTTCGGATGCCGAAGAGGTGCCGAGAGCGGTCGGGAAAAGCGCACGTCCGGCAATACCGATAAATACGGCAACCGCCAACGAAATAACAACCCAAACCATAGCAATTCTTCTTGAAGCCTTGAGATCCTTCTCACTGCGAACTGCCATAAATCTC
>CAJGBX010000100.1 GCA_904501685.1 Clostridiaceae bacterium | reverse complement strand
TGTGTTGTTTTTTGAGTTAACCGTTATATCGTTATTTCCCTGACTACATTGTACCGGCAGACCTTCAAAGCTCAAGGCCTCATTACCTGAAACATAATAGCTATCGGCAATCCGGTTGCCGAAATAGGCTACTGATGAAAGTGAAGCAACCGAAAATAAAAAACTTAAAAAAAACATAAATTTTGTCAGCTTTTTCAATTTTCTTTCCTCCTTTTGTTTTAACTTCCTGTTTAATTTTCCACAGCTATTAAGATTCTATAAATTGAAAAAACTGAAGCTTATGACAATTTCAAGGCAAAATATATTCCTATTCTCGAAAATGCGTTATTTTATACAAAAAATTTGCTTTATAACATTATTTTGGAAAAAATAAATCAGCAAACAATCCCTTTCTTTTAGGCCTTTGCGGAAGATTATCAAAGTTAACCAAAATCGAGTCCTCACCAAAAACCTCAATGGCTTCCCAAGGGATTCTGAAGTCGGTCTCTCTTCCTAACAGTCCAAAACACCGTTTTCGTCCGTATACTAAAATGCAAGTCAGCTTACCGCTGCAGGAATCGACCTCTACATCCCCGACCAGGCCTAAAATTGTACCGTCCTTTATGCAAACTACCTGTTTTTCACGCATTTCGACCAATCTGCAACACATATTATCACCTTTTTAAAATAATCACTAATTTATATGTGTCGGCAATTTGTCCGTATTAATCTTTTTTAATTTTATCTAAAACACTTTTTTCAATTCGCGATACCTGAGCCTGAGAAATTCCGATTTCACGTGAGACCTCCATTTGAGTTTTTCCTTGCATAAACCGTAGCCCAAGAATCTTCTTTTCCCGCTCATTTAATGAATTCATTACATCCTTAAATGCAATCTCCTCAATCCAATCCTTATCGTCACTGCTGTCGCCTAATTGGTCGAGTACGAAAACCGCGTCACCGCCGTCAGAATAAACCGAGTCAAACAGTGAGACCGGTTCAACAATGCTTTCTAATGCCATTACAACCTGTGCTTTAGAAATTCCCAATTCACGTGCAATCTGTTCAACAGTCGGTTCCTTTTGATGCTCAGCAATCAGCTTTTCTTTTACCTGCATAGCCTTATATGCGACATCCTTAATTGAACGGCTGACTCTGACTGAATTATTGTCACGTAAATGCCGCCTTATTTCACCGATAATCATTGGAACGGCATATGTGGAAAATTTTACCTCATGCACGGGGTCAAAATTGTCAATTGCCTTTATAAGTCCGATACAGCCGATTTGAAAAAGGTCGTCCATATTTTCTCCGCGATTTGTAAATTTTTGAATAACACTTAAAACCAATCGCAAATTCCCCTGTATCAATTTTTCACGAGCTGTTTTATCACCTAAAGCTGACAGCCTTAATAGGTCCTCCTTTTCTTTTTCCTTTAAAACCGGCAGCTTATTAGTGTTGACATTGCATATTTCAACCTTGTTATACTGCAAATTCATCCCTCCGTAAACTTTTGAAAAAAGTATTACCGAGAATGATTTATAAAATACCGAAAACCGCCTTTATAAAAATATATTTTTTAAAAGGAATAATTTTGAAATTTTGTGTTTCATTTTTACATGAAAATAAAAAAAGCCCGTCTGTCAACCATAACGGTCAACAGACGGGCTGATTAATATTTTATTTACTTTAAGGCATCAAGTAAAGCTTCAACCTTATCGGTATTTTCCCACTTAACACCTAATTCCTCACGGCCTAGGTGGCCGTATGCCGAAAGCTTAGAATAAATCGGTTTTCTCATATCAAACGCATCAATAATTGCGGCAGGACGAAGGTCAAAAACCTTGTTTACTGCATCGGCAATCTTTTCATCACTGTACTTACCGGTGCCAAACGTATCAACCATAACCGAAACCGGCTTGGCAACACCGATAGCATATGCCAGCTCGACCTCACACTTAGAGGCTAAACCTGCGGCAACAATATTCTTAGCAACATAACGTGCGGCATAAGCGGCAGAACGGTCAACCTTTGTCGGGTCCTTACCGCTGAAGGCACCACCGCCGTGACGTGCATAACCGCCGTAGGTATCAACTATAATCTTACGTCCTGTAAGACCTGTATCACCCTGAGGTCCGCCGACAACAAAACGGCCTGTGGGATTTATGTAGATTTTAGTATTTTCATCCATAAAATCAGCAGGAATAACAGCCTTAATAACCTCTTCCTCAATGTCTGCACGAAGGGTTTCGAGACTGACCTTATCACTGTGCTGGCTTGAAACAACAATAGCCTCGGCTCTCTTTGGTTTTCCGTCAACATACTCAACAGTAACCTGTGTTTTACCGTCAGGACACAAGTAATCCAAGGTGCCGTTTTCACGAACCTCGGTCAAGCGTTTAGCAAGCTTATGAGCCAAGGAAATCGGCATAGGCATTAATTCGGGCGTTTCGTCACAAGCAAAGCCGAACATCATACCCTGGTCACCGGCACCATTGAGGTTGTACTCATCCTCCTCACCCGACTTCAACTCTAACGAACGGTCAACACCCAATGCTATATCAGGCGACTGCTTATCAATCGCGGTCATAACGGCACAGGTATTACCGTCAAAGCCCTTAGCGGCACTGTCATAACCGATTTTGCAAACAGTTTCCCGAACAATACTCGGAATATCAACCTTAGCAGTTGTAGTAATCTCACCCATAACGGTTACAGAGCCGGTGGTACAGAATGTCTCACAAGCAACACGTGCTAAAGGGTCCTGAGCTAAAATTGCATCCAAAACCGCATCTGAAACACTGTCCGAAACCTTGTCGGGATGACCGGCAGTTACCGACTCAGACGTAAACAAAAACTTACCCATTTTTCATTCTCCTTTATATTTAACACTTGATTTTACAAAACAAAAACCTGCCCGAAAGTGAGCAGGTTTAAAAATCTCATCTTTCGGTATAACACCGCCGGATTTAGCACCTTGACAAAAAGCCAGGTTGCCGGGTATCATCGGGCCGGTCCCTCCACCACTCTTGATAAGCAAATATTCAATTTACAAATGCATTATAACACAAACTTAAGAAATGTCAAGTCTTATTTCCTTTAAGTATAGGTGATAACTTTTTATAACAGACAAAACAAATTAACGCATCTGCCATTCCCTTAGCAAAGGTAAACGGCAAATTAAATATTAACAACGCCTTAATTAAGGTATCAGCTGAAGGCAAAATAGCCGTATACATACCAAGTATTGCTTCATATGGCATAAACACCTTTGCATAGAACGGGTATACTATGAAATAATTAGTAATAATCCCTAAAATAGCCATCCCAACCGAACCGATAACCGTTCCGATAACAGCGGTCTTAAAACTCTTATGCCTTTTATAAATGTAGCCTGCAGTGAGAACATAAATTGAGCCAAGTAGAAAGTTTGATAACTCCCCTACTCCACTTGTTGACGTGTTAAATATGAGGTGTAAAAAATTTTTGAAAAAACATACACCCACACCGTACCAAGGACCTAATGCAAATGATGTGATAATAGCAGGTAACTCTGAAAAATCAAACTTAATAAATCCGGGCATTAAAGGTATGGGAAAATTTAGTATCATAAGCACAAACCCCAATGCACTCATTATAGCCATAACCACCATACCTCTGACATTAAAACTTTTTTTCATCAAAGTAACCTCCAAAAATAAAAAATCCGCCTTGAAATTCAAAGCGGAAATATAAAAAGCACAACAAAATGTGTTTAATTTCTCTTCTTTCATCCGGACTGTACCGTCGGCTTCGGAATCACACCGAATCAACCAAGAAGGCTTGTGGGCTTTACCACCGGTGGGGACTTGCACCCCGCCTTGAAGAAATATTCAACTGACGATAGTATTATATGCCAATTAAAACACATTGTCAAGTCCGTATTTATAAAACACATACACCAGAGCACACTGCAGTACAATAATTAAAGGAATACCAATCATAAACCTCGGTTTTTTCGTTTTATGGTGAACCAGCCTCATTGTAAAAAGCATTGCAACACTGCCGCCCAAAAGTGACAGTAGCATCAGCGTGCTTTCAGGTACACGCCATCCGCCGTTTTTGGCTTTTAACTTGTCAGCAACCGTAAAAATTATGGAAAATAAGGAAATTACTGACAAATATACCAATAAAATATACTTGAATTTTGTCATTTTATCACCGTTTATGTAAATTCAGTATTGTTATTTCGAATTTATTATAATATAATTATATATGTATTTCAAGAGTCGGCTTAAGAGAGGAAAATGTTATTGAAGGATTTCGGTTCAAATAACTCAAAGCGTACAATTTTAACCGTAGTTATTTCTGTAATTATAATAATAAGCACTGCCGCTGTCGGAGTTATAGGTTTTTTAAGGCCTGATGCCTTTAAAAACAGCTTTTCGGATTCCGGCAACCTTGATTGTGCTATCAAAAGCTCCTCAAACAGTGAAACGGTAAGC
>CAJGBX010000099.1 GCA_904501685.1 Clostridiaceae bacterium | reverse complement strand
TAACGGTCAAGTCCGTTATGAACATTCAACATGGTCGAGGTGACAGGACTCGAACCTGCGGCATCTAGTTCCCAAAACTAGCGCCCTACCAACTGGGCGACACCTCGTGATTTATTTAAATGTTTCTCTTTAGGAAACATTATATCTAAAAGTCGTTGGGTATTATTTTACAGCTTTTGTCTCACTTTGTCAATAGTTGATTTTGTGTTTTAGCAAATTAACTAAAAAGTCATCAGAACATCTAATTTTTTTAACCTTGAGAGTTAGCCAAAGCATTGAAACCTGAATCAGATTTTGGGATAAGGATTTAATGCTGTGGCTAAATTAAAAAGTGTATAAACAAAAAACTGCCGTAAAGTTTGATACTTGCCGGCAGCTTTTTTTATCTTAATTCGGATGAGTATAGGATTTGTAGAGCTTGATTGCATCATATATAGGAGAATACTTACGGTCGCCTTTAGCGGTGACACAGATTATTTCACGTCCATCATCGGTAACTCCAAAGCTGACCAAGCAGAACAGTGATTGGCTTGTGAAACCGGTTTTTCCGCCTTTGATTGTGGCAACCTTAGGCTCGGTGCCGTACATTTTTTCTAGCATACCGTGGTGGTACTTCAGTTCCTTATGATATTTGTTTTCCGGCACTGTGTACCATTCGGTTGTAAGAACCTCCCTGCAAAAATCGTTCTGCATCGTTGCTTTCATTATCATTGCCATTTCGGTACAGGTGGTGTAGTTCTCCTTGTTATGCATACCGCTGGCGTTGGTGAAATGAGTGTTTTTTAGGCCTAATTCGTTACATTTGTCATTCATCAGCTTGACAAATTCTTCCTCGCTTCCTGCAACGTAGGTTGCAAGACCTACTGCAGCATCGGCACCCGATTCCAAAACCATAGCGTAAAACATATCAATAAGCTTGACCTTTTCACCGTGACCGAAGCCACCTAGCGTTAAGCCTTCTTTATAAAGAGGGTCTATAATCGCATATGTCATTTCAAAAGTGTCGTTAAGGTCGGTTATATTCTCAGCAGCTACAAGCAAGGTCATAACCTTAGTCATTGAAGCAGGGTAAATCACTTTATCGGCGTTACGTCGTGCTAAAACGGTATCGTTTGATGCATCAATTAACACTGCATACGGACTTTCAATCTCATTCCCTAAGGTTACGGTATAATCAGTTGAAACAGGACGCTTGATGTTAAACTTAGGAGTAGTGTCAACCTCAATTTCACTGGGTGTTGAAGCACTGTCAACCGCATTTGATACAGTTGAGCTTAAATCGGTCGGTGGTGTATTATTGCCGTCGGGAATAGCAATGCAAATTATTGTAACTGCCAGGATTATAGCAATAAAACCGAATGCTACCTTGACCCATTTTTTCAAGCGCCTTTTTTTACGCCTTCCTTTTTTAGGCGGACGTGATGAGCCGCCGTTATTAGGTGAATAGCTTTCTATAAAATCGCCGTATTTGGCGTGGTCGTTATAGTAAGACATTAATAATACCTCTTGTATTTACTTTAAATAAGCCTCTAATCGGTATATCGGTAACCCTTGAGATACAAAACGCTGCTCGTACTCAGTTACTATATTACCCTCAAAATCACTGTGATGCAGGTCAAGTGAAACGTTTTTAAGTGTAAATCCGAAATCCGACAGTTGCTCTAACGAATATTCGAAAAGCTGACGGTTGTCGGTCTTTTGGTGAATTTCAGCATTAGGTGCCAATAGTTCTTTATATAGCTTTAAGAACGTAGGCGAGGTTAAACGGTGGCTTTGGTGACTTTTTTTCGGAAAAGGGCAGGAGAAGTTTAAAAATAGTCTCTTCACAGTACCGTCCTTTAAAAACTTCGTTATATATTCTGCACCGCATTTTAAGAATCTTACATTATCAATTCCCAATTCCAGAGACTTTTCACAGGCTTGGACAATAACATTACTGTTCTTTTCAACTGCAATTATGTTGATGTCGGGGTTTTGACGTGCTAATTCACAGGCAAACTGACCCTTACCGCAGCCGATTTCAAGCCAAACCGGTCGCTCAGCACCGAACCATTCCTTTAAATCAATGTAATCCTTAACATCACCGGCGGTAGCAAAGTTTAAGTCATCACTGTTAGCCGAAATCAATCGACCGCCGCAGGCGGTTTTACGCTCTTCTAAGTGCTTTAATCTCTTCATTCTCATAAAACAATACCATTCCATAATACTACATATTGTATATCAATAAAGAAATTATAACATATATACACTCTCAATGCAACGGAAAATTATAAAATATTGTATTTTATTACATCGGCTGTTCCGAGCCGGTTGTGATTGACAAAGCATTGTGCTTATTGTATAATATTTAGATGAATTGAAATCAATGAAAGTGTGCTTATTAAATGAAAAGGATTGTTATAATCGGCGGCGGCCCTGCAGGACTTACGGCAGCTTACGAGCTTTTAAATGCAACAAGTGAATATGAAGTGTTGCTTTTAGAAGAAAGCAATACCTTTGGCGGTATTTCAAGAACCGTAAACAAGAACGGCAACCGGATGGATATGGGCGGTCACCGTTTTTTCAGTAAGGATAAAAGGGTGAATGATTGGTGGCAGAATATTCTGCCGTTGCAGGGTTCAAGGTCATATGATGATGTTATTTTAAACCGTGTGGTAACACTTTCAACGGGCGGACCTGACCCTGAAAAAACTGATGAGGTTATGCTGATGCGTAACCGTGTTTCCCGCATATATTTTGACGGTAAATTCTATGATTATCCGATTTCTTTGAAATGGGAAACCTTTAAAAATATGGGATTTTGCAATACGGTTAAGGTGGGCTGTTCCTATCTTAAAACTGTTTTTCATAAGCTGCCTGAGGATAATCTGGAAAACTTTTATATCAACCGCTTCGGCCGTAAGCTTTACGAGATGTTTTTTGAATACTATACCGAAAATCTTTGGGGCAGGCATCCGAGTGAAATTGATGCGTCCTGGGGTGCTCAGCGTGTCAAAGGTGTGTCGGTGATAGCAATTATAAGGGATATTTTCGGCAAGACCTTTAAGCGTAAGAGCCGTAAGGTAGAGACCTCGTTGATTGAGGAATTTAAATATCCTAAGCTTGGTCCGGGTCAGCTGTGGGAGGTCACCGCTGAAAAAATTTTAAAAATGGGCGGTAAAATACTTAAGAACAGCAGGGTGACTAAGCTTATTAAGGATAAAAACAACTTGATAACCGCAGTTGTCTATGAGCAGGACGGAAATAGTGTAACCTTAGAATGTGATGTGGTTATTTCTTCAATGCCGTTGAAGGATTTGGTTTTAGGTATGAATGACGTGCCCGAAGCTGAGCGAAGAATTGCCGAAGGGCTTCCGTATAGAGATTATATGACCTTAGGTGTTTTGGTGCCGAGGCTGAAGCTTAAAAACAAAACTAAAATTAAAACTCTTGGCTCAATTGTGCCGGATTGTTGGGTTTATGTTCAGGACCGCAATGTAAAGCTTGGACGTTTTCAGATTTACAATAACTGGTCACCGTATATGGTTTGTGATGTTGAAAATACCGTTTTTGTCGGACTTGAGTATTTTGTTCAAGAGGGCGACGAGCTTTGGAATATGACTCAGGAGGAGTTTGCGAGTTTTGGTGTTGAAGAAATGGTTAAAATCGGCATAATCGAGAGCGCCGATGAGGTTTTGGATGTTCATTTGGAGAGGGTGAAAAAGGCATATCCTGCTTATTTTGATACCTATAATGAGATTGATACCTTGATTCAGTATATCAACACAATTGAA
Organism: Clostridiaceae bacterium; assembly: GCA_904501685.1. GTDB lineage: Bacteria > Bacillota > Clostridia > Oscillospirales > Acutalibacteraceae > UMGS172. Next base: position 849 of record CAJGBX010000099.1, on the reverse strand, counting down.
AATCTTTTCTGTGTGGGTCGTAACGGTCAGCACCGTTATAATAATATCGACCACAGTATGGTCACTTCGTTCGAGACGGTTAATTGCATTTTAAACGGAATTACCGATAAAACTGCCGTTTGGAATGTAAATACCGAAAAGGAATATCACGAGCAGGGAAAGGCTTAGCGTATTAACATATGAATTTTAAAAATAATACCAAGCAGTTGATTTTATATTTAATCGTAGGCGGTATTGCAACGGTAGTTGAGTGGGTACTGTTCTATATTCTGAATACTCCGTTAAGGATTAATTATTTATTTGCAACGGCACTTGCCTTTGTGATTTCAACCTTTTCAAACTGGCTGGCAGGAAGACTTATTATGTTTAAGCCGAGTGGAAAGCTTTGGGTGGAACTGGTACAGATTTACTTAACAAGTATTGTTGGCCTTTTAATGAATTTAGGTATTATGTGGCTAGCGGTTGAGATTTTCGGTATTGTAGAGTTTGCATCAAAGATGCTTGCAACGGCACTTGTTTTTTCTTGGAATTTCCTTATAAGAAAATTTGTAATATACAAAGGTAAAAATGATGAGATTTTATAATTTGGTCTTAATCTCACTTTTTTCGGCACTTATTGTAATCTGTGCTTGGATAAGCGTTCCGTTTTTAGGTGTGCCGTTCACTATGCAGACCTTTGGTGTGTTTTTGGCAGTATCGGTCTTAGGGCTAAGGCGAGGCACTGTATCGGTAGGCTTGTATATTCTTTTGGGTTTGGTAGGCTTGCCTGTCTTTCATTCGTTTCAAGGCGGCTTAGGTGCGCTTATGGGAAGCACCGGAGGGTTCATAATCGGCCTTTTAATTTCGGCG
>CAJGBX010000098.1 GCA_904501685.1 Clostridiaceae bacterium | reverse complement strand
TTATTAAAACACAAAATCAATTTGTCAAATAATACTTAACGAGAATCTGCAATAATGTATCGCGGTCTATTCTTCTTATCAAATTACGCGCATTATTATGAGTGGTGATATAGGTCGGGTCCTCCGACAAAATATATCCCACAAGCTGATTAACGGGATTATAGCCCTTTTCCTTTAAGGCATTATAAACCACAAGCATTATTCTTCTGACTTCCATCTCACTCTCGTTGCCGAGGCTGAAGGTAATTGTGCTTTGATTGTTACTGTTCATAATATGCACCTCTCTTGTGTTATTATTGTACAACATTATAATACATTTTACAAGAAGATTTTTTTACATTTAAAAAAGTTTATATATTTTCAAGCTTTGCAAAGTTTGCCATAAGTTTTTTAGTGCCCTTTTCATCAAAGGCAATTTCAAGTAAGGTATCGTTACCCATTGGCTTAGCCGATATAATCATACCACAGCCAAACACCTTATGCTTAACCCTTTGACCAACCGTAAAGGTTGCCTTAGTGACCGAGCCTTTAGCACTTGACATTTTTGATTTTTCAAGCAAGGTGCCGCCGCTTTTTCCATAACTGAGACCGATTCCTTGTGTCGTTCTAGAGCCGAAGAAGCCGTCGTCATATTTAGGCCTGCTGTATGAGTCTGAGCCAAAGCCGTAGGCGGTATTCCCTTTACCGTCAGAATACCTGTAATCAGCACTGCCCATACCAAAGGATGACATTCCGCCCCTGACACTTTTTATGTTACAAAGCTCCTTAGGTACCTCATCCAAAAACCTTGACGGCAGATTCCTGCTCGTTTGACCGAAAAGCATACGGGTATAGGCATTGGAAATCATCAGCCTTTTCTTTGCTCTCGTTATGGCAACATAGGCCAAACGGCGTTCCTCCTCAATATCCTCAGGCGTTCCGTAAATCGACTGGTTTCCCGGGAAAATGCCCTCTTCCCAACCGACTAAATAAACATTCTCGAACTCAAGGCCCTTAGCCGAGTGAACAGTCATTAATACAACGGCATCGGCATCCTGGTCAAACTGGTCAATATCACTGATTAAGGCAACCTCCTCCAAAAATCCCGAAAGTGTCGGATTTTCATTTTCCTTTTCATACTGCGCAATAGAGGACGCCAATTCCTTAACGTTTTCAAGCCTCTCGGCACCCTCCTTGCCCTCGGCAATCAGCATCATTGTATAACCCGATTTATCAAGCATTTCCTCAAAAAGCTGAACCAAGGTCACGCCGTCTTGTGTCCCGAACTCAGTTAAGGCTTCAATCATTTTGCAAAATTCAACCAATTTTTTGGCACTTCTTTGTAACGGCGGAAAATCCTCGGCGGTTTTAAACACCTCAAAAAGGCTAAGACCTGTTTGGTCGGAAATTTCTACCGCACGACCGATAGTGGTATCTCCCAAGCCTCTTTTCGGCTCGTTAATAATTCTCTGCAATCTTACACGGTCACCATGGTTGGCAATAACATTCAAATAGGCAATAACATCGCGGATTTCCTTGCGGTCATAAAACCTGTGACCGCCGACAACCCTGTAAGGTACGCCCGAACGTGCAAGCACATTTTCAATAGCATTAGACTGTGCGTTCATACGGTAAAGTACGGCATTGTCAGAATATCTGCCCCCTGCCGCAACATTATTTAATATAGTATCAACAACCTTTGAGGCCTCACCCTGCTCATCAGGTGCAGTGTAAACCTCTATCTTATCACCGCCTTCAGCACTTGTCCAAAGATTTTTGCCCTTTCGGGCCTTATTGTTGGCAATGACGGCATTGGCAGCATCAAGAATAACCGAGGTCGAGCGGTAGTTTTGCTCTAAGCGGATGACCGAAGCCTCGGGATAGGTGTCCTCAAAGCTTAAAATATTCTCAATAGTCGCACCTCTGAAACGGTAGATACTTTGGTCATCATCACCGACAACGCAGATGTTACGGCTCTTTTCAGCAAGCAGACTCACGAGCTCATACTGAGCGTGGTTGGTATCCTGATACTCATCCACCATTATGTATTTGAAACGTCTTTGGTAAAAATCCAATGCCTGACGGTTTTCGCGGAGCATTTTAACGGTATTGACAATCATATCGTCAAAATCCATTGCGTCGGCATCCTTTAAAGCCTTTTGGTATGCCGCATATGCCTTGCCGATTTTGGATAATCTCACATCGGCAGAATTGATTTCCATAAACTCCTCAGGGTCAATCAGCTTATCCTTAGCGCTGCTGATAGCATTGAGTGCCGACTTAATCGGTATCATTTTCTCATCAATATTAAGGCTTTTATATACCTCTTTCATAACCCTTTTTTGGTCGTCGGTGTCGTAAATGGTAAAATGCGAGGAATAGCCGATAGAATCCCCGAAACGGCGAAGCATTCTTCCGCAAACCGAGTGGAAGGTTCCTGCCCAAATATCAAGACCGTCGTCGCCCAGCATTAAAGCAATTCTTTCCTTCAGCTCACCTGCCGCCTTGTTGGTAAAAGTAATGGCTAAAATTTCCCAAGGAGCTGCCGCATCAACCGAGAAAATACCGCCGTTTTCGATTTGACCGTTTTCGGCGGCGGCTTTGGCGGACAGCATATTGATTTCATTAATGAACGGCGGCACAAAATCGGAATTGTATGCATCGCCGAACTTCACCAAGGAAGCAATACGGTTAACCAAAACGGTGGTTTTACCGCTTCCGGCACCTGCGAGAATCAGCACGGGACCCAGGGCGGTAGTAACACCCTCGAACTGCTTATCGTTCATATTGCGAAAGTACTTTTTAATTACCTCTCGCCTTAAATTTATAAATTCTTTATTAAAATCAGACATACCATTCTCCGAATATAGTGTTATCATTCACAATTATACCCTACCGTAAACTTCTTTTCAACCGTATTTTATTTAATTTTTCACTGAACATTCCCTAAAGCTTTGTTCAATAAAAAGACGTAAAAAACAAAATATGCTATTATTTTGTTGAATTTTATCCACATATTGATATTATATTTGACAAATCGTTGTAACTTGTGTATAATGTTATGTAGATATATTTTGAGATTTTGTTTTTATCCTCAAAAATATTATACTTTAATGTTTTTACCATTTTTGGTACGTCGAATTAAGGTAATAATATTTTCAGCATCAAAAAATGTTGGGAGTGCATCCTGTTTGGAAAAAATAATCGTAAACGGAGGAAACCGATTGGTAGGTGAGGTTGCAGTAAGCGGTGCAAAAAACGCCGCCGTTGCAATTATTCCTGCTGTACTGCTTTCGGACGGTATTTGCCGGATCGAAAACGTACCTGCCATTTCCGATGTTAATGTTATTATTAAAATTTTATATGAGCTGGGTGCCTATGTTAAGGTGATTGATAACACCACAGTCGAAATCGACCCAACCCACATAAACTCGCATATTTTATCAGCCTCGATGTCGTCAAAAATGCGTGCAAGCAGCTACTTTATCGGTGCAATGCTCGGCCGCTTTAAAAAGGCCAAGGTTGCTCCTCCGGGTGGCTGTGACTTTGGTGTAAGACCGATTGACCAGCACATCAAGGGGTTTGAGGCTTTAGGTGCTACCGTTACTATTGACGGCGGTATGGTTCATGCTCACGCTTCAGAGCTTGTCGGCAGCTCTATCTACCTTGATAAGGTTTCGGTAGGTGCAACCGTTAACATAATGCTTGCTGCCGTTAAGGCGCGCGGCTTGACTATAATTGAAAACGCAGCAAGGGAACCGCATATTGTTGACCTTGCAAACTTTTTGAACTCAATGGGCGCCAACATAATGGGTGCCGGTACCGATGTCATCAAAATTCGCGGTGTAAGCTCCTTGCACGGCACAACCTACAGTGTTATTCCCGACCAGATTGAGGCAGGCACCTATATGCTTGCCGCCGCAATTACCGGCGGTGACCTGACGATTACGAATGTTATCCCTAAGCATTTGGAGTCGATTTCGGCAAAGCTGATTGAGTGCGGTGCCGAGGTTATAGAGTATGACGAGGCGGTAAGGGTTATAATGAACCGCCGTCCTAAAACCTGCAACGTTTTGACAATGCCGCATCCGGGCTTCCCTACCGATATGCAACCGCAGATGACCACATTGTTGGCATTGAGTGACGGCGTGAGCGTTATGACCGAGGGTGTTTGGGATAACCGCTTTAAATATGTTGACCAGCTAACGCTTATGGGCGCTAAAATAAAGGTTGACGGTAAGGTAGCTATTATAAACGGTGTCGAACGTTTGAGTGCCGCTCCCGTTAAGGCAACCGACCTCAGAGCCGGTGCCGCTATGGTCTTGGCAGGACTTGCCGCAGATGGCAAAACCGAGATTGAGAATGTCGAGTTTATTGACCGCGGCTATGACAACATTGTGGAAAAGTTGTCCGCTGTAGGCGCAGATATAAGACGGGTAACCTATATCGACCCGTTAACCAGCCGTTCAGCAGTTTAAATTAATTGTATTTTGCCTATGCAGTATAACCGCATAGGCATTTTTTGAGGTAAATTATGTTCAAAATAATGTTTGTCTGCCACGGCAATATATGCCGGTCGCCTATGGCTGAGTTTATTTTTAAAGACCTTTTAAAGCAAGAAAATTTAACCGATAAATATTATGTTTCATCATCAGCTACC
>CAJGBX010000097.1 GCA_904501685.1 Clostridiaceae bacterium | reverse complement strand
TTTAGAGGATAATGTTTCGGTTACTTGCGGCGCAAAGGTACTTGGCGGAATAACTATGGGCAAGAACAGCTTAGCTGCCGCAGGCGCGGTTGTTTTAAAAGATGTACCAATGAATGCAATAGTTGCCGGTGTACCGGCAAAAGTAATTTCGTATAAGGATGAAAGCAATCTTAATTTTCAAGGTTGATTATTTATAATAAAAAATTTATGGTGTTCTCTTGACATTTTCCCCTGCTGCGGCGGATACTATTGCGGCGTTTTTGGGTGACTCGGGCACTGCACCCTCGGACTATGACCTTATTTTGACCGGTGACCTTGGCTTTACCGGCAGTAATCTTCTACTGCAATTACTGAAGAAAAAAGGCATCGATCTGCCTAACCACAATGACTGCGGTATGATGATTTTCGACCGCAAGCGTCAGGACGTTCACGCCGGCGGCTCCGGTTGTGGGTGCTCAGCATCGGTCTTAAACTCATATGTCCTGCAAAAAATGACCTCGGGTGAGCTTAAAAACGTGCTATTCTGTGCCACCGGCGCACTTATGTCCCCTACCGCCTGTATGCAGGGCGAAAGCATCCCTTCAATTGCACATTTGGTTCATTTAAGTGCTGAATGATATTCGTCAAATTTCACCTAATGCTTATCCTTATCTGAGATTGATATAAAATACAAGTCCTCACCGAGCTTTTTGCTCGGTGAGGACTTTAATTAATTCAACACACAGCTATTATTTTATTTATAAATCTTTTTGGTATCGATTTCCTCTTTGATTTGTGCAATAAAATCTGCCAAGCTCATTGCACCCAAATCCCCTTGGTTGCGTGAGCGTACCGATACGGTATTTTCCTCAACCTCTTTATCACCGATAATCAGCATATACGGAATCTTTTCCAGCTGAGCCTCACGGATACGGTAGCCCATTTTTTCACCTCGGTCGTCGCAGGTGACCTTGATTCCGGCCTTTTTAAGCTCTTCTGTTACGGCCCAAGCCTCATCACGCAAGCGCTCGGACAACGGCAGTACCCTGACCTGCTCAGGAGCTATCCAGGTCGGCAATGCACCGGCAAACTTTTCCAAAAGCAAGGCAAGTGTTCTCTCGTAACAGCCTAACGAGGTACGGTGGATAATATACGGTGTCTTTTTCTCACCGTCAACATCGACATATTCCATACCAAACTTTTTGGCCAACAAAAGGTCGATCTGAATGGTGACCAAGGTATCCTCTTTACCGTGAACATTCTTAATCTGAATGTCAAGCTTCGGTCCGTAGAATGCCGCCTCATCAACACCGATTGAATATTGAATGCCGATATCATCCAAAATCTTAGACATCAGGCCTTGAGCCTCATCCCACTGCTCGGGCGTACCCTCGTACTTATCGGTACGGTTGGGGTCCCACTGAGAGAAGCGATAGTAAACGTCATCAATAAGACCGACTGCGGTCAGCATATCCTTAGCCAAGGTCAGACTCTCACGGAACTCCTGCTCAAGCTGCTCGGGACGGAGAATGATATGACCCTCTGAAATGGTGAACTGACGTACACGGATAAGTCCGTGCATTTCGCCTGAATCCTCGTTACGGAAAAGGGTTGAGGTTTCACCCAAACGCATCGGTAAGTCGCGGTAAGAACGCATTTTATTCAAGAAAACCTGATACTGGAACGGGCAGGTCATCGGACGCAGTGCAAAGCACTCCTTTTCCTCGTCGTGGGGGTCACCCATAATAAACATACCGTCCAAATAATGGTCCCAGTGACCCGAAATACGGTAAAGGTCACGCTTAGCCATAAGCGGAGTTTTGGTCAAAAGATATCCTCTCTTTTGCTCCTCGTCCTCAACAAATCTCTGCAACAACTGAATAGTTCTTGCGCCCTTAGGCAGCATAATCGGAAGACCCTGACCGATAGCATCAACGGTGGTAAAATACTCTAACTCACGGCCGATTTTGTTGTGGTCACGGTTTTTAGCCTCTTCAACCGCCTTCAGATACTCATCAAGCTCAGTCTGTGTGGCAAAAGCAGTGCCGTAAACACGTGTAAGCATTTTATTATTACTGTCATTTTTCCAATAAGCACCCGAAATTGAGGTTAATTTAAAGGCCTTCAAAGCCTTGGTATAGGTCAAGTGCGGACCGCGGCACATATCGGTATAATCACCCTGACGGTAAAAGCTGATTTGGGCATCCTCAGGTAAATCGGCAATGTGCTCGACTTTATAAACCTCGCCTGCCTCTTCCATTTGACGAATAGCCTCAGCTCTCGGCAAAATTTCAGGCTTAATGGGTAGGTTTTCCTTGACAATTTTCTTCATTTCGGCTTCAATAGCGGTTAAATCAGCATCGACCAGCTTAACCTCGCCCAAATCGACATCATAGTAAAAGCCTTTTTCGGTTGCGGGGCCGTAGGCGAAATGTGCATTTGGATAAAGACGCTTGATAGCCTGAGCCATAATATGTGCGGCAGTGTGGCGTATAACCTCCAACTCCTCATTTTCGGGGCACTGGTCAACAACGCCGTTTTGATAAATAACCTTCATATTTATTTCTCCTTTTAGCTTGAATTTCAAAAGAAAAAGCCCTTCAAGTGTATTAACACTTAAAGGGCGTAAAAAACGCGGTTCCACCTTTAAACAACTCATCATACCTTTAACGCAGGCGATACGTCAGACCTTGCTACCGGTCTGCACTCAATGGTGGTTTTCGTTACCGTAAGCTTTTGTGAGGCTTTCAGCCGGTGACCCCACTCTCTTTGACGGCTTTTCGGCACTACTGTCCATTTCAACGCTTTATTTATTGTATGATACAACTTTATTAGGCTTTTGTCAAGCGGAATTTATTACTTGACAAAGAGTTTTGATTGACTAATTTTCATTTTGCATATATAATGTAGATTGAGAATTTATGCGGGGTGAAAATATGAGTGTGAAAATTACGGATGAGCCTAAGTTGACAAATGGCGGTGTGTTTTTAACACCGACCGTAAAGGCGGTTAAAGAATGTGCCCAAAGCGGTTTGCTTTTAAGTATGGGCATAATAAATTTTATAATACTTTTTGTTCTTTCGGCTTGCGACTTTTCATCAGGGATAATACTTATGCCATTGGCGTTTTTATTGCTCGTTGCACATATTGTCACCTTCAATAAAGCCAAAAAAGGAAGCGGTAACTACGGCTTATCCTTTTTAGGAATATCGTATTTATTACCGCTGCTTATCGAGTGTGCATTTTCAATATGGGAGGTTGTTTTTGACAATAAATTCATAGCGCCACTCTTTCAGAAATTAAGATTTATGACACTTGACCTTCCCCACCCGTTAGACAGCGTTATCAACCGCACTAACTTTGATATGCGTCTGATTTTCAGCACCCTAGTGCTTCTGTTTTGGTGTGTATCACTTATGATGATTTCACTAGTCACCTCTAAACGAAAAAATATGCCCTCACTCGCTTTGCCGATGATTTGTTTTATTGCGTTATGCCTTATTACTGCGGCTGTTTTCTTTGCGGCTGTATATTCAGCAGTTACGGGATTTATACCGCAATACATACTGACATCGTTTGTTTTTAAACCGCTTGTGTATATTTTTGCCGGCATTGTCGGTCTTATAGGCATATACGCAAGTTTAGTATGCATTTACACTATGAAGATTTTTATCAAGATGAAGAAGGTTAAAAATGTTATTCAAAAGTAATCCTAAATACGAATATGTAATAGTAGGCTTGGGCAACCCCGGTGCAAAGTACGACGAAACCCGTCATAACGCAGGCTTCAGATGTGTTGACCGCCTTATTAAAGAGCTTAACACAGGGAACGAAAAATCGAAGTTTCAGTCACTTATTTATGACGGTGAAATCAATGGTCACAAGGTACTTTTTGTTAAACCGCAGACATTTATGAATAACTCGGGTTCTGCGGTAAGCGAGGCTATGAGATTTTACAAAATCCCGATAGAAAGTCTGATTGTTATATCGGATGACATAACAATAAATGCCGGACGCTTAAGAATTCGGGCAAACGGCAGTCACGGCGGTCATAACGGACTTCGTGATATAATAGAATTATTGGGTAGCGACGGCTTTGCGAGGGTTAAAATCGGTGTGGGACAAAAGCCTCACCCTGATTACGATTTAGTCGATTGGGTTTTAGGAAAGCCTTCTGCCGAGGACAAAGAAAAAATTTCAGAAGCCGAAATTTCTGCCGCCGAAGCGGTAAAAACTATTATTACTGCCGATATCGGCAAGGCAATGAATAAATATAACAGGTAGTGTTTATGAGCTTTAGGTATCCCTTTTTAATCGGGAAGCTTAAAAAAACAAACGAATTTGACGCCCTTTTAAAAGCGTTCAAAAACCGCACCTTCCCCTTAGCTATGACAGGTGTTTCGCATATACAAAGAGTTGTCATAGCCTCAGCCTTGGCGGTTGAAAACGGCATAAAGCCGTTGATTATAACCGCAGGTGAGTCCGAAAACGAGCGAGTCTGCGAGGACCTCGAGGCATTGGGTCTTACGGTCGCAGTTTTCCCGTCGAGGGACTTTTGTTTCAAAAGCAACATTTCCCGTTCAAAAGAATATGAACACAAAAGAATAGGCACCCTCTCTAAGCTTTTAGAGGGGGCTTTTGACGTGGCTTTAGCGTCGAGCGAGGCCGCCGTCAGTGTCACCCTGCCGCCTGAAAAGTTAGCCGAGCGTAGCTTTACCGTTGCAGTGGGTGAAAGTCACGACCAGAACGAGCTTTTAAACCGCTTGACAGCCGGCGGCTACAGTCGTTCGGAGCAGGTTGACGGTCCGGGACAGTTTTCCTGCCGGGGAAGTATTATAGACATTTTTAC
>CAJGBX010000096.1 GCA_904501685.1 Clostridiaceae bacterium | reverse complement strand
ACTTGCTCAAAGTTCATTGTCAAATTCAAAGTATCGTTGCTGCCGACTGTAATATCGGAATTATTGTTTGTATCAACACCGTACTTCAAAGTTGCGGTATAAGAGCCAGTAGCGTTCTCGCCCAATATATCCGTCAAGCTAAGGCTTATATCAGCTGTACCTTGCTGGTATATTGTACCTTTATCTTTATCATAAGCAGTAGCATTAATAACTGCAAGATAAATCTTACCGTCAGTACCACGAACAGTTTGAGCAATTACATTTTCGCCTTCATAATGACAAATCTGTTTAGACTTATCGGTTAAGAATGCATAATCGAAAATGCTTGCCTCACCGTTTGCTCCATGGAATTCAAGCATTCCGTCCCATAGTTCGTAGTTGGATAACGGAGTATTCGTTCCGCCGGTCTCAGCGTCTCTGAAGGGATATATGCCGATACCGCCAGCACCTGCAAACAATGAACGGTAATAGCAGTTTTTGTAATTGTCAATTGTCGGGAAGACCTTTTGGTTACCAGTTATAGTATTGCTGGTTGCAAAGGTCTGTAAAATTGACAGAACCGGCTTTGTTGAGCCTTCAGCTGCTTTTTCGGCAATCTCCATAGCGTAACTTTGATATCCTGCATCCTTACTGTTATACATCGGATACGGGTCAATCATCAGAACGTCAGAACACTTTTCTACCATCTTAATTTCAGGATAGAAATACTCAGCCTGAACATTGAAAATCGGATGATTTGGGTCAAGTTCACGAATTATCTTATAAGCATGAATCATCTCGTTCTTGCACTTGTCATTTCTGTGAGTCACATGTAATGTGGGTTCATCCATAACCATATAACCGAGCGTTGCGGGATGATTCTTGACCTCATTGATTGTGCTCTGAGTGGCTGCAATATTGGTCTCATCTGCAGCAGACAGATAGTTCCTATATAAAACAAAGAGAACCTTTATTCCAGCACTTTCAGCCTTGTCAAGCATTTGCGTATAAGAAGTGTTATAGGCTATATTGGACTGTACTACGTTAAATCCGGCAGCCGCAATATCTGCATATTGAGTTGAGTATACGTGATATACAAGTCTAGGAATGAATACCTGATTGTTGATGACGATTTGACCTTGTGCATTCATCAACGTAGGACGGTCAAATCTGTAAACAGTCTCGGACCATTCTTTAACTGTGTTATTGGTTCTTGTAAGCACTGCCTTAAGAGTATAGGCAGTTCCCTTTGTGCTAAGCACCTGCGGATTGAAATGCCAGGTTAATACTCGGCTTCCGTCGGACTTAAGTTCATACTCAATATCGCTGCTTTCCTGAGGATTTTTTACATCATAAACTTCTGAGGAAGCAACTTCAGTACCGTTGCCATCGACTAAAATGAACTGTACCGAATTGTAATTATCTTCTTTCTTCGGAGCTAAGGTAGCCGTAGCTGTGCCTTCAGTCAAATCCGAATAGTAGAACCACTCGTTGGTTTCAAGGGTGAGCTCATCACAAATCTTGATAGAGAGATTATCAAAATATACCTTTCCAAGACCTTGGAGGCGGAAGTGCACACTAAAACCGTCTACCTCTTCGGGGAAGACAATATAGTCTTCGATTGTGCACCACTCGTTATAGTTAATACTCTCATCGGCATCAACATCAGCCTTTTTAATATTAACGCGCATGTCACTTGCGAAGTGACTGCTCTCGCCCTTGCGGTACATAAAATATCTGAAGTTAATCTGCGGACCTTTTGAGCTTTGATTCAGTTCAGAGCCTGTGGCTTCATGCGCTGCTATACTTTTAATGTAAACATCAGCACTGATTTTGTACCTAACACCCGGAACAATTCCGGTGATCTTCTGCTGTAAATAGGAGCCGGAGTTTGTTGTAACGCCGTTTTCTGCAGTAGCATCAATCAGCAGCATATTGCTTGAATTACCGCCTACTGTTGTACCGGTAATAACACTGCATGCATTATCTACTTTAGTGCCGTTTGCATCATTAGCAGTATTTGTAATGGCCCAATACTCAAAACCATTAGTTTTTAGGCTTTCGAGACTGCCGTTATTGAGCAGCTCTACGTTATATGCCTGGCCAATGCTTATAGCACCTTCAAAACCCGGCTGATAGTTTTCGGATTCGCCCGGTTCAGACGGTCCGGAACCGCCCGGAACCGGGTCTAGTAGTTTTTTATTCCCAAAACGTAAGCAATGGCGTCAACCTGGTTATAGGAAGCCTCGCCGAGAGCATAATAAGAATAAACGCCGTCCTTCTTTACATACATAACTGTCGAGAAACGTCTGCTGTATGCAGTATTTGCTTCATTTTCAGTGGAAAGTCCGGTCAATACCAACTGATAATATGTTCTGGTTTCATCGGTATCATAAACAACGTTTATGCCGTTAGCAGCGTCCTTACATACTGCTTTTCTGGCAATGCTATTTACACCGCCATCGAGCTTATACCAGTTATCCTTGTTCTCAGCTTTAGCGGCTAAAGTAGAAGGAGCTACAACGAAACCGACTTCGTCAGCTGCTTCAACAGTTGTAGTAGGCAAGCTGTTCATAAAGCGCAAGCCTGCCGAAACAAAAGGATTATCCTGATGGTTGCGGTTGGAAATATAGGTGTCGCCAGCTTCATTTCCAACTTCAACAATCTCGGTAGCTATAGTGTCTATTTTGACATTATCGATGTTCATGTATCTGTCTACGTTACCGTAGTAAACACCAATCCATAAATTATAGGTCTTAGCAGTTAAAAGAGCACCAGAACCACCAGCGCCAGTGCCGCTGATTATGTTTTTGGAATAGTAATCAAGGAAATCTTTATTGGTATAATCGAATTCGATTTTATAATTTCTCCACTCTGTACTGAGTTTAAAGGTTGTTAAGTCTGTTACTTCTACTCCATCAATATAGAACTTGAATGCACCATACAAATTAGCAGTCTGTACACCTTTAGTAGCACCCCAGTCACTAATTACGCATTGAGGAGCACTATTATAGGCGCTGTCGCCACGACCGATAGTTACTCGTATACCTGTAGCGTGTGTACCCATTGCATCGAAGGAAATTGTATATTTTTTGCCCTGTGCGAATACAGCGGCATCCGTCTTAAATGTAAAAGCACCGCCACTTGTAATCTTTAATACATCACCATATTCGGGATCAGTTGTGTGTTGTGCCATACTACCAGTACCATAGGTTTTGAAGGTATAACCAGATGTAGCTGTCATATCCTTATTCATTAAAGTTGCGGATTGGGTAACTTCCTGAGTTCCATATTGAATCTCAGGAACTGCATCGTCATATACATCCATTTCATAGATAACTATGTTATCATAGCAAACAGATTTTCCGGCACCAGTATTGTAAGCGGCACCAAAATAAAGATGGTTGCCACCATTTTCTTCAGCTTCGTACCAGTATTGTGCCTTCTTGCTGCCATAATTGATGTATGTTTTGTTGTCATCTTCTGATACATCTTTATCTGTTCTGTTATCCCAAACAGCAGTATCAAGGTTCAATATAAAGCCGAAAGACTGCCATTCGCTACTTAAACTTGCATTGAAAGCATCATAGTCGGTAACCTCTGTACCATCTACATAGAATTTAGAGTTGGAAGCCGCTAATGCTTCCTTATGATTCATTTCGGCTTTATGCTCAAACATTATACGCCACGACGAGACAGCTGCTGGTCCCATAGCCATATTAAAGAGTGAGCCTGCAACATCTGTCTTAGCATCGAAAGCAATATAGTACTTCTTGTCAGATTTTAATAATTTTAATTGATCAAAAGTCATACGACAATAATCACCTGTAGAAGTAACCTTCAAATACTTATCATCGGTACCTTCTTTAGTTTCTATTGTTGATGAATGGGCAGTTCCGGTAAGGCCGGTTTCACTAAAGGTTCCTGTTGCATAATCGTCAAAACTAATCTGAACTTTTCTGTTACTGGGAGTTTCTGCAGTTGAGGTCAATGCCATTGCGGGCGTTACAAAGCCAACAACAATAACAGAGGCCAAGAGTGTTAAACAAAGTAAAACGCTTAAAGTCTTTTTTCTTAATTTAATCATTTTTAATTCTCTCCTTTTTTATAATTAAGAATACTACATTATACGTTATGCTATGAGCTTCTCTGCTATTCCAGAAACTGCCTTCCTTCTAATTTTGCAGATACCAACTCACAATATCGTATAATATTTTTATCCTATCCTATTGTAACGCCAATTTAAAATCTTGTCAAGCAAATTTTTCACATTTTTACAAATGTTAATCATTAATTTAATATATTTAGTGTAATATGACAAACTGCTTTAATACAAAAAACGGGGACAGCTTCTTTAAGAAGTGTCTCCGTTTGCTCTAAGCTCTATTTCTTACTTTTTAAAAAATAAGTTTAACAAGCATAACCCTTGTGCATTTCAAATTACAGGTGTTAAATTATTCAACAATTTACCTTTTTAAACACATTTAATGCATTTCGGTAGGTTGCTTTCAGCACCTCGTCTACCGTTATACCCTTGATTTCGGCAACTCGCATTGCTGTATAATAAATATATGCCGAGTGACAGGTGTTACCCCTATACGGCACCGGTGACAGATACGGTGCATCGGTCTCGAGCAGTATTCGCTCCAACGGTATTGCTTCCACAGTTTCAACCAGCTTTCTGGCATTTTTAAAGGTGACAACACCGCCAACTCCTATATACAGTCCAAGCCGTACCAATTCCTCAGCCATTTCGACACTGCCCGAAAAGCAGTGCACCGACCCCGACGGCTTAATCTCACGCAACACATCAAGCGTATCCCCGTGTGCCTCACGATCGTGCACTATTACCGGAAGCCCAAGCTCGTTTGCCAACTCACACTGGTGACGAAAAACCTCAATTTGAAGTGATTTTCGGTCGGTTGAATAATGGTAATCCAACCCGATTTCACCGATTGCTACCACTTTTTCATTCCCGGCAAGCTCCCTTAACCTGGTTTCGTTAACCGTCATACCGCGTGTTTCGACAAATTCCGGGT
>CAJGBX010000095.1 GCA_904501685.1 Clostridiaceae bacterium | reverse complement strand
GGCTATCTTGCATTCTGGTGCTCCGAGGAGCTTGAAATGAACAACGCTGATGCCGTCGTCGATGCCGACTTAAGAGCCTACGGTGACGACGTTTGCTGGTATATCCGCGTAGGCTCAAAAAGCAATGACGGCTCGTTTGATAGCTTTATCGACTCGTGCCTGACGTCGAATATTTCCCAAGAAAAGATATGCAAAAAACTTAGTGCAAATTAAAAAACCAAAAGCGGAGTTGCCGTACGGCTTCTCCGCTTTTTTGCATATTGCAAACTTAAGTTTATGTTAATAGGAATATTTCATCGTTTCATCGAATGCCCAAGCCGCATACTCCTCAAGAAGTCCTCTGTCGTAAAGATACTGAAGAAGCGTATATCTTACCCTGAACGTTCTGCCGCGTAGAACTCCCTCGACGAAGGTTTCCTTGTTCTTTACTGTAAAAGGAATTCTTACCTTTTTCTGAAGCTCGAGCACCCTCTCGAACGACTCAAGATATGGCTCTATGAGCTTTTTAAGCCATTCTTCGTTTGTTTCCTTATAAATTCTTTTGTACATCAGCATTGCCGCAAAGGTTGCTTCACCAACTTCAATTCCGTGCAAATTCGGCACGCGGCCCTTTTCAAGATCCATAACCTCAAAGGTTTGCCCTATCATATGCTCCGTACCCGACGCAGGACGAGAAGTACCCGTGTAAGCAATGCAAAGGCCGGAAAGTATAAGCCCCTCGACCGTGTTTTTAACCGCTGTAATATCTCTTATCATAAGTCCCTCGGCAGAAGCGATGCAATCACCCGTTGCGCGTTTGACCATATTTGCAACGTTTTCGCAATAATATTCGTCGGTGACGGCGCGCGAAAGCTCCCAGTCGAGAATAGCGACGTATTTTCCTATCATATCTCCGAGTCCCGCGAGAAGAAGCTCGTAGGGAGCGGCGGCACAAATATCGAGGTCGATAATTATATGTCTTGCGATACTGCAGGTGTATATTATCTTTTTAGAGCCGACAAGAAGCGGAGCAACAACAGAGGCATATCCGTCCATCGACGGGGCTGTACCGAGAATTCCGTATTCTATTCCAAGACGGTAGCTTACCATTCGGCATATGTCATTCACAGAGCCCGAGCCGACACCGAGTATGTATTTCGGATTGCTGGAGAAGTGGCATATATCATATTCAGCCTCATCTCTGCCTGCCTCAATGAGCACACGCCCCACGTTTTTATCGGTAGGAAGCGCCGGATCATCGATTATGCAAACGTGGGAAAGCATACCCGCATCACGAAGAATCCTCTCGGCAGTCCGCCCTGCTACCTCATACGTGGTTTTATCGGCTACAAGCATAATATCGGTGTATCCCGCAAGTATCTGTGCAAGCTTGTTTATTGCGCCCTGCGACACCTCGATATGCTTGACGGGGGCGGTGTGTGAGCCCTTTATACAGTTGCAATCTATTTTAAGCATAGTCAATCTCCTTTTTTTATCTAATTATATCAGCAAAACATTATATTTCAATATAAATGTTGCAATTTTTTCGTTCTTTCGGGGAGCTTTATTCCATGCGCATAAATTCTTCACCATTGTATACATACGGTGTATACTTAATTTTTTCAAATCCACAGCTTTTCTTTCCTCCGACATCTCCCAAAATTATCATAAATTCACCGCACTTCATATTTTCCTTACAGCCAAGGTTGTTCAACACCTTGGCTATTTCGTTCAAGTATTCGAGCTGTGTCTTGTATTTTTTGTCTTCACCTATGTAAGGAAAATATCCGATAACAACTCTTAATTTGCAATAAATATACGCAAGCTTTATTACCTCATCCGCCCAAAGGTATTTATCATTCTCGTGCTCTATGGCTATATCAAAATCCCACGCATACTTTAACAATTGATACCCCTTGATCCCGTCCTCGACATTGTAATAATCAGAATCCTTTTTTTGCTCCCAAGCAACAAGATCTATATTAAAATATTCAGGCTGTATTACGTAATCACCAAAACCATAGTTATCTTCTTTGTCGTAGCTTATAGCATCATTATGTTTTTCCTTAATAGCCATTTTGATAGTTTTCTTTATTTCTGATGTAAAGCGTGTAGGACTATCCCACACCTTCTTAAGTGCATCTGCGTTTAATTTAACCTGTTTGTCAAATTTTTCCCAAAACTCTTTTGCTGTCATATTGATTCATTCTCCGTTTTAGTTTCATTAATTTGATTAGTTTTGTAAAAAGCAAGTTCTCCGATTTTTACGCCTTTCGGCGGTTGCTTTATTTTCAAAGAGAGGCAATTGCAAAAGGCAGAAAATCCAATCTCTGCAAGCCCAACGGGAAATACAATTTTTTTGAGATTTACACACTCCTGGAAGGCGTTCTTACCAATTCTTTTCAACGTTGATGGCAGTGTAACGCTTACCAACTGATCGCAGAAGATAAAAGCTTCGTCACCGATTTCTACTACGCCCTCCGGAACAACAATACTTGTTATATCTTCGCGCCCCGCATATGCTCCAATTTTTACAATTTTTGTTCCTTCTGGAATAATTAATATTTTTCCGCTCATATCATACCCCTTTCACAAAGTTTTTTAAGCATACCAGCCTTGTATGAATAGAGTGTTAATAAATTATGTCCGCAGTGTTGCATAGCTTTTGATACAAGAATTTTCTCAATTATATCATATCCAAAACTGATTTGCAATATCTAATGCGAGTTTTGCCGGACTTTCGGTGTGTTAACCTATAAAATGCGTAATAAAATGGACATTAAAAAACTGCAATTTATTCATATTTGACATGTAAAATATAAATCGCAATCATGAAAAGAGGGCAACATGAGCGAAATTTACAAAAAAATCGGAAATTACATTTTACTAAAAAAAGGTGAGCATTTCGGAATTTGTGACAACGAAGGAGATATTCTTTTGCCGTGTGAATACGACAGTATTTTTTACGAGGTCGGAGGCTTCATTATCACGAAAAATTCAAAATCGGGATATATAAAATTTCAAGAAGAAATACCACCGCACGACGCGTATGAAGCGATATCAGGATATCCGCAAAAAAGTGCAAAACAATTTTTGCCATGCATTTATGATCGAATTGAGCCAACAAGAAACGGTTTGGTTCTTTACTCTATGACAAAGAACAAACATTATGGAGCAAAGCGCGAATGGTATGACTACAAATCAAGTAAAATTTATAAAAACCTGCATTTTTTGCGCAATTACGGTGAATTTGATAAATTTCTCGATACCGATAATCCTAATGAAAATTCAAAACTTAAAAAATCCGGGGAGGATAAATATATCACCTTTCCTTTCAATACGTCCGCAGAAATTTTATACGAAGTTTCACTTTACAACGGCGGCGCGCGTTATTTCGTGTGCTCCGAGGAGCTTTCGGAGGAGGAAGCCGAGAGAAAAGGATATATTTGCGAATATTTCTTTTTGATAATACTGCCACATACTCACACTTTCACCGAGCAAAAGGCAGAAATAGCATCGATATTTGAGGATTTTCCTAGGCTTGCGAGTTTTTGGGACAATGAAGCTAAAAAAGAAAAAGAACACAAAGAATATATGAAAGGAAAAATAAAAAATGGCAAGCGCAATGCAGAAAATATATAACGGCAAAGGCGCACGCATTGGGTGGATATAAACTGACGAGCGCGGTAATAAAAGAGTTTACAGTATGACAAAAGGTATCGTCGGCTACTACTATAAGGACTCTAATCGAACGGTGACTGTAAGCGGAAAAATAATAGGCTTTTGTGATGTAACGGCATCGTTATTATTTAGATAAGGAGCTTTTATGGATATTTCAAAAGAAATTGTAAGAAAAATAATTTTAAAAGTCAATATTGCAGATCTGATCGGTGAGTATATACCACTCAATAAGAACGGCAAAATTATCAAGCACTTTGCCCCTTTCATAACGAATTAGATAACGCAAAAGATCCTGACGAATACATCAAAGTCTTTGGTAAAGATGGTTATATTCGGGCTCTTTCAAAGGCCGCGCCTGCCTTTGAATACAGAATGAACCGAGTTTTACGCAAGTATGACCTTTCGCAGATAGATGAGAAAATTCAATCGGCAAAAGAGATCGCTTATTTGATCACCGAAACCGACGCTACTGTAACGAGAGATATTTACGCTCGTATGGCAGCAGAACGCTTGGAAATCTCGGCAGAGGCGATTATTCATGATGTTATGGAAAGGGAAAATGTATGATATACAAAGCAAGGAGAAGTTTGCTGAATGACCGTTAAAATTTATTCAAGAAAAGGAATAAAAACTCTTTTAGCAAAGAGCAAAATCGAAAATACTGCTATTGTCAGCTTTCACGATCCCGTCGATCGTGGGCGCAGACTACTTGAAGATTATCAGCCCATTAATTTTACTGGCAAATGTGACCGTGTGATGCAAATCACCATTCACGACCTTGATCCCGAGGCACTTACGGATTTTGGTCTGTCTGTGGAAACCTATTTTCCTGAAGCCGATGAGCTTGCCGAATTTATCTACAAGGCAAAAGAGGATGGACTTGGCATCATCTGTCAATGTGAATACGGTCAATCTCGTTCCGCAGGCTGTGCCGCCGCTATCTTGCAACATTTTTCAAAGAATGGTATAGACATATTTGCCGATTACAGATATTACCCCAACCAGCTTGTTTACCATAAGGTTTTTGATGCATTGCAGAAATACGCGTCACTAGAAAGAAAAGAAAATTAACTGAATATATGCACACTTACCTGATGAGATTTCCTCGTACGGGAATTTGCTCCGCCCTGCAAGTCTTCCGACGCGGAAGCGGCGGAGCAATGTTTCGAACCCAGCGACATTCGTCGCCGGGTGAGATTCCTCGTACGGGTCACCACCGAATGAAAAAAGCACTCCTTTTGGAGTGCTTCATTCGGTGGTGACCCGTACGGGAATCGAACCCATGTTACAGCCGTGAAAGGGCCGTGTCTTAACCGCTTGACCAACGGGCCGAAAATATCTGCCGCAAAATGCGGCAGATTTGTGGTAGCGGATGTCGGATTTGAACCAACGACCTG
>CAJGBX010000094.1 GCA_904501685.1 Clostridiaceae bacterium | reverse complement strand
CTTTTTTTAAAATAGTTTAACATTTAATATATTTATTCCTTATAATATTAATCCACGTTTTGAAAATTACTTGATTTTAACCGTTTTGAGCTATTGCAATTTAAGATAATATTTGTTAATATATAATGGAATTACTGAATTCAGGAGAAAATTATGCCTATTAAAATACCTAACTCTTTACCTGCAGCAAGAACACTCGAAAATGAGAATGTTTTTTTGATGACCGAGGAAAGAGCAATACATCAGGACATCCGTCCTTTGAAAATTGCAATTGTCAATATCATGCCTACAAAAATCGAAACCGAAACACAGTTGTTAAGACTTCTCGGCAACTCTCCTTTGCAGGTGGAAATTGAACTTATACAAATGGCAAGCCACGTTTCTAAAAACACATCGGCTGAACATCTTTTGAAGTTTTACAAAACCTTTGAGGATGTTAAGAATCAACGCTTTGACGGACTTATTATAACAGGTGCCCCTGTCGAGCTAATGCCGTTTGAAGAGGTCGAGTATTGGGACGAACTTTGTTCAATTATTGACTGGGCAAAAAACAACGTTTACTCAACACTTTATATTTGTTGGGGTTCGCAGGCAGGTCTTTACCACAAATACGGCATCGGAAAACGTGAATTACCTAAAAAATTAAGCGGCATTTATTGGCACGAGCGTCTTGATTTCCGTCATCCCCTCACTCGCGGTTTTGATGACTTTTTTCTAGCACCTCATTCAAGGTACACTG
Source organism: Clostridiaceae bacterium (assembly GCA_904501685.1). Classification (GTDB taxonomy): domain Bacteria; phylum Bacillota; class Clostridia; order Oscillospirales; family Acutalibacteraceae; genus UMGS172. The sequence continues at coordinate 4,342 of CAJGBX010000094.1, read as the reverse complement.
AATCAATCATTGAGGATATCCGCAAAAATAGTGAATTGATGATACTCGCAGAATCGGAAGAAGCCGGTCCGTTTATAATTACCGACCGTAATTGCCGAAATATCTTTATCTCAGGTCACGCTGAATACAGCCGTCACACCTTGATGAAGGAATATGAGCGCGATGTTGCAAAGGGAATTAATCCCTCTATCCCCTGCAATTATTTCCCCGAGGACAATTCTGACAAAGAGCCTCAATTCTTATGGCGTTCACACGCAAATATGTTGTATTACAACTGGTTAAATCATATTGTGTATCTCCATACACCGTACGATTTATCAGAACTTTAAATTATGGCATGAAAAAACCGCACCCGACTTAAAAAAACGGGTGCGGTTTTAAAATATGTTTAGTTTAATGCTTTGCTCATATAAGCATCTGTAATCTTTTGAGCTTCATCTTCGTATACCTTAGTCAATTTGGTTGCCCAATCTTCGTATACACTGTAATCATCACCATTTATTATCTGAATTTCAGCCATCTCGCTCATTCCCTCGGTCGAGAGCTCTGCAAGTTCTTCTATCTTTTCTGTTGAAAGTGAAGCAAGTTTAGCAACATCACCACTCAAAGCAGCCGCTTCATCATTAAACTCTTTGACAAGTTTAGGTGCTTCTTCTTTGATTTTGGCTGAATACTCATTGTAAACCTCTTCGTATGTAGCGGTACCGCCACAACCCGCAAAAAGCAACACAACAACCAGCAAAATAGGGACGATTTTCAAAATTTTCTTCATAATCTATCAACCTTTCTTATTGATTTGAAAATATTATAACACATAAGTGTTCTATTGTCAACATATGTATTCAAAAAATATTAAATTTCCTCATAAAATAAGTTTGAGGTGATTTATATGTATATTCCAACATTAGACCCTTTGGTAGTAGGAAAGGTTATTGCATATTTTAGAAAGAAAAACGGCGTTTCGCAAGAGGTGTTAAGCGGACTTGCTGCTATCGGTCGCAGTCATTTAAGTGCAATTGAACGCGGCGAAAGAAAGCCTACCCTTGAAACTCTCTACCGTATTTGTAATGCTTTGAATATTAAAATGAGCACCGTTGTCCAGCAAATCGAATCAGAATTAGAGTAATCGTATCAACTTTCGAATAAAAAAAGATGTCTCGAACGAGACATCTTTTTTTACTTCTTTTTTGTTTTTTTAGGCTCGGGAATATACTTCCAAACTATGAAATGATAGCTGTCCAACACCTTGAAAAACTGTGCTAAACGTTCATATAAAGGCTCGGCTTTTTCACCGAAGTGCTCCTTAACCTTGACGCCAATTGCGGTAATATCACTTTCGCCGTCAATCAATGGCCAAACAAAGCTACCGTTTTCATCTAAGTGAACATAGCTTACCTTCGGTCTTTTAAAAAGCCTTTGAGCAATTTTGTTTGCCCAACCGACGTTATCAACTTCTAAAGTTACTCTGCCGTTATCCTCGGTTTTCCACCTTATATCTGGATGATGTGCAGGTTTACGGTCAAGGTAATTCGCAGCAATTACAATTTTTTTACGTTTCATAATTACTTATCGAACTTTTTCTGTTTTTTGAAAACGGTGAAAGCCAAAAGGCTTAAAATAATCAAACCGAATACTAAGAGGCTACCAATATTAAATGCCCAACCCGGTAAATTGAGTTTGCCGGACAAATCAATCATATCGCCTATGCCGAATACTGCGAGAATTGCAAGCAACAAGCCCACAACACCCTCACCGGCAATCATACCCGAGCTGAAAAGAATACCGTCGTTTATAATGCCCTTCTTGCGGTCACTGTCTTTCATCTTGTCGAAGGCTAAACGGATAAGTCCACCTACCATAATGCAGGCATTAAGTTGTACCGGCAAATAGATACCAATTGCAACCGGTAAAACGGGCAGTCCTAAAATTTCAACAATAACAGCAATAAATACTCCAACGAGGATAAGGCCCCAGGGCAAATTGCCGCCCATAATACCTTCAATAACCATCTTCATTAAGGTTGCCTGAGGAGCAGCAAGCTCTTTCGAGCCGAAGCCCCAAGCAGAATCCAAAAGATACAGTGTAGCACCGATTGCAAAAGCGGCGGCAACAACACCAAAAACCTCACCAATCTGCTGCTTTTTAGGTGTAGCACCTAATAAAAAGCCGGTTTTAAGATCCTGTGAGGTATCGCCTGCGATAGCGGCAACGATACAGATAATAGAGCCGATAGCAATAGCTGCCTGCATACCGTGAGCACCGGTATCACCGGTAACCTTAAGTATAAGCGTTGCAATAAGCAGTGTTGCAATAGCCATACCCGATACAGGGTTGTTACTGCTTCCTACTAAACCTACCATACGTGAAGAAACGGTTGCAAAGAAGAAACCGAAGATTACAACAATAAATGCACCGACCAACGAAACCGGAATAGCAGGTACTAGCCAAACAGCCAAGGTAAGCACTAAAATAGCAAGCAATACAATTTTGACATTAATATCCTGCTCGGTACGAAGTGTACCCTTACCTGCAGCCGAGAAGCCCTTTAATGCACCGACAAAGGTACGTGCAATAAGCGGTAAGGATTTTATAAGGCTGATAATACCGCCTGCTGCCAAGGCACCGGCACCGATATAACGGATATAGGTACCCCAAACGTCGCCTGCACCGCCTGCGGCAAAAAGTTCTGAAACGGTTTTACCGCTTGCTAAAGCAGAGGTATAATCACCTGCGAAAAGCACCATTAAAGGAATAAGAACAACCCAGCTCAAAAGTCCGCCGGCGAACATATAAGAAGAAATTTTCGGGCCACAGATATATCCAACGCTCATAACAGCAGGATAAATCTGAGTACCGACACAACCGGGGTAAAGACGGGGACCCTGTACCGAAACCTCACCGGGAACGATTTTAAGTCCATCAATCAAGAACTTAAAGAATGCGGCAAAGCCCATACCTGCAAAAACAGTAGAAGCCTTTGAACCGCCCTCTTCACCTGCGAGCATAACCTCAGCACAGGCCTGTCCCTCAGGATAAGGCAAAACACCGTGTTCCTTAACAATCAAGGCATTACGAAGCGGTATCATAAAGAATACACCTAATAAACCGCCTAATAAAGCAATAATTGTAATTTCAACAATACCGGGCTTTTCCATAACACCATCTTTTGCCCAAAGGAACAAGGCAGGAAGAGTGAAAATAGCACCGGCAGCCAAGGACTCACCTGCTGAGCCGATGGTCTGCACCATATTGCTTTCCAAAATCGAATTTTTCCGCATAATCACACGGATAACACCCATTGCGATAACAGCTGCCGGAATAGAAGCCGAAACGGTCATACCGACACGAAGACCCAAATAAGCGTTTGCTGCACCGAATATTACCGACAAAAGTACACCCATAATAATAGACGTCACTGTCAACTCAGGGGTGACCTTATCAGCCGGAATATACGGCTTAAAGTTGGTTTGCTTTTCCATATACACACTCCTATAATTTAATTGAATAATTTATTACATTAATACAATTAATCAATTCTAGATTATATCATAATTTATACTTTTAGTCAAGGAATTATCGTAAACGCAGCAAAAAAAGTTGTAAATCTAAAAAGTTCACAAAATTTATTGAAAATATTGTCGATTCGTGTTATAATATTTTACCAAATCAAACTAGGAGATGTAAAATAATGGCTCGTTTTGATTCTATCGAAGCATATAAAAGTAAAATTAAAAAAATCCTCATCACTGAGGAAGAAATACAAGCAGCTGTTACAAAAACTGCTGAAATTATTAACAACATTTACGACGGTACCCCAATCCTACTTGTGAGTATCCTCAAGGGCGCATTTATTTACATGGCTGAAGTTTATAAAAATGTTACCGTTCCGTCAGAAATCGCTTTTATGACGGCACAAAGCTATTTTAATGACACGGTTTCCTCAGGCAAGGTTGAAATAACCATGGATATCAAGCAAAAGCTTGAGGATTATCACGTGGTCATCATAGAGGATATCGTTGACACAGGCAGAACTCTTTTTGAAATAGTCAAGATACTTAAGGCCCGCAACCCCAAATCCCTCCGTGTTATCACGCTTCTTGACAAGCCCTCACGACGTTTGGTTGATTTCAATGCTGATCTTTCCCTCTTTACTATTCCTGACCATTTCGTTGTCGGATTTGGTTTGGATTGCGGTGAATATTTCAGAAACCTACCATATATCGCAGAATATAACAACGATGAAGAATAATAAAATAAAAATTAAATGAGCCAAAATAAATGATGTGTGGAAAAAATTCCACACATCATTTTTATTATCCTTTAGGGTACGACCCTAAGTAAT
>CAJGBX010000093.1 GCA_904501685.1 Clostridiaceae bacterium | reverse complement strand
CCGTCTAGCAACCGTACAACCGAGTCGATAATAACCTCGGCTGCAATTTCACCGCCGGTTAAAATATAGTCGCCAATCGAAATTTGACTGTCAAAATACTTTTCAACCCGTGCGTCAACACCCTCATAATGGCCGCATAATAGAATAATATGCTTATTTTTTGACAGCCTGCGAGCGTACCCTTGACTATATTTTTCACCCTTAGGCGAAAGCAGGATTTTTGTTGAATTCTCAGTTTCTACCGACCGCAGGGCATCAACAATCGGCTGACACCGCATAATCATCCCCGCACCACCGCCATACGGTGAATCGTCAATCATTCTGAAGCACCCGTCGGCAAAATCCTTGATATCTACAATTTCTATCTCTGCCACCGACTTTTCAATTGCACGCTTAACTGTAGGCATATTTAAAAACGACCCGAAAAACTCTGGAAACATTGTTAAAACAGTAATCTTCATAATAAACTCTTCTTTTTATAGAAAAACCGATTGAAGTTAGTTACTTCAACCGGTTTTAAATTTAATTAAACCAATTATTAAAATTACTCAGCAAAGCCAGACTCTACAAGGGCTACAAGACCCTCAACTGCAGCCTGCTCATCACCGCCGTCAGCGATAATACGGATTGCAGTTCCGCCGATGATACCGAGAGAAAGAACACCAAGAAGGCTCTTTGCGTTTACTCTGCGCTCTTCCTTCTCTACCCAAATAGAAGACTTGAACTCATTTGCCTTCTGAATGAAGAAAGTAGCGGGACGTGCATGAAGACCAACCTGATTCTGTACGACAACATCTTTTACGAACATAATAATTACTCCTTTATTATCTTTGGATATCCGCAGAAAGTTCTGACGGAAAGGTTAATATTTAAGTAAAAACATAAAATAGTGTTTTTCATTCTAAAACATTATACCACATTATGTTCAATAGTCAACAATTTGTTCTAAAGAATTTTTAAAGTTTTCGTTTTGCGACAAATTAGGTCAAAAACGAAAAGCTAAGTTTGTTAAAATTGAACATACAAAACTAATAACTTCTATGTATATAATACAAAAATTACCATTACTTATTTTTCAATAAATCAGGCCTCATTTTTTCAGTTACCTCAAGTGACTTTTCCTCACGCCATTTCTTTATATTCAAATGGTGGCCCGACATCAAAACCTCAGGCACCGGCCTTTCGTGCCAAACCTCCGGACGGGTATACTGCGGATACTCCAGCAAGCCGTTGAAATGGCTTTCCTCAGTAAAACAAACCTCCTCAGACAAAACACCCGGAAGCATACGGCAAACGGCATCTGTGACAATAAGTGCAGGTAACTCACCACCGGTCAAAACATAATCACCAACCGATATTTCTTCATCCACAATTTCATCAATTACACGTTGGTCAACACCCTCATAATGACCGCAAAGCAGCACGATTCTGTCATATTGAGCCAAACGCAACGCATCAGATTGCTTAAAGGTTTTGCCCTTCGGTGACATATAAATCAGGTGCGGCTTGTCTTCTCCCTCTATAAAAAGACTTTTATAGCACTGATAAATCGGTTCTGCCTGCATAACCATACCCTTACCGCCACCATACGGTGCATCGTCAACCCGGTTGTGTTTGTTTCCGGCAAATTCACGAATATCGTGAGCATAAAGCTCCACTATTCCCGCCCTTTTGGCTCTGCCTAAAATGCTTTCATTAAGCACCCTTTCACACATTTCGGGAAACAAGGTTAAAATATCAATCCTCATCACTGAAGGTTCCTTTCAGCGGTGTAATAAACACTTTTTTATTATCAATATCAACTTTTTTCACAAAGGTCGGCACATTGGGAATGTAATATTCATTATCCCCTTTTTTTATATGCCACACATCATTTGCACCGGTCTCGGAAACATCGGAAATAGCACCGTACTCCTCACCGGTTTCGGCATCAAGTACCACACAACCGACTATATCATTGATAAAATAACTACCCTTAGGCAGTTTACAGTCCTCTCGGTCAATATACACCACTTTGCCGCGTAATCTTTCGGCCGACTCGATAGAATCCACACCTTCAGCCTTTACCAAACACATATTTCCGTGAGCACGTGATTTAACCGTTAAACACTCACTCGAATCCTTCTTTAGATACAGCTTTTTGAATTTAGCTAAAAATGCGGCAGTATCACACCACGGCTGAACACGCATTTCACCTTTTACGCCGTGGGTTCCCACAATTTTTCCGGCTTCTAAATATTTTTCAGGCATAAGCTTCTCCTTAGCCAAAGCATTCAAGCCCGAATCAGATTTTGGGATTAGGATTTAATGCTGTGGCATTGTTAAAATAATCGCAAATTGTCGCCTATGTGCGACAAAGAGCCAAAAGCTACCTTAAAACCGCCCTTTTAGGCTGGTTCAAGTTTAAATGCTTTGGCTAAAAATCATTGTATAAAGTATAGCATAAACCATTAATTTTTGCAACAAAAAAGAACACCCCTCTTTTGAGGGGTGTTGTCTTGCCATTAGTCAATCTCAACGGCAATTTTTTCGTTGTTACGGTTTGCGGCGGCACGCATTACAACACGTATAGCCTTCGCAATTCTTCCCTGCTTTCCGATAACTCGTCCCATATCGCCCTCGGCAACGTGAAGATGATATACAGTAACACCCTCTTCATTAGGCTCGTCAACGGTCACAGTTACGCTTTTAGGGTCGGAAACCAACCCTGAAACAATGGTAACAAGCAATTCTGTCATAACAATTTACTCCTGTTGCTCATTAAAGAACGTTGTTCTTTTTAAGAAGATCCTTAACAGTGTCGGTAAGCTGAGCACCGTTGGCAATCCACTTTTTAGCTGCGTCAGCATCAATCTGAACGGTAGCCGGCTCGGTCATCGGGTTGTAGTAACCGATAGACTCGATGAAACGACCGTCTCTCGGATATCTGGAATCTGCAACTACTACGCGATAGAAAGGAGCCTTCTTAGCACCCATACGGCAAAGTCTGATTTTAACCATTTTAATGTACCTCCTGTTTTAATTTTATATTAAAGGTAAACCTTCAAATAACTTAGAATTTGAAATCGTTAAGGCTTCCGGGAATACCATTCATACCCTTTAAGCCCTTCATAAATTTGTTTTTCTTGCCCATACCGTTCATCTGCTTGAACATCTTTTTCATTTGCTCATACTGACGCATCAAACGGTTGACATCCTCTACTCTTTGACCGCAGCCGGCCGCAATACGTTTACGTCGGGATGCGTTCAAAATTTCGGGCTTCGCACGCTCTTTGGCAGTCATCGAGGTGATTATTGCCTCGATACGCTGCATTGATTTATCATCAATATCCAAATCCTTTATCTGATTACCGACACCCGGCATCATAGATAAAAGCTGTTTGATATTGCCCATTTTCTTAATCTGCTGAAACTGAGCAAGCAAATCGTTAAGGTCAAATTTATTTTCCTCTAATTTTTTCGCGGCTTCCAAAGCAGCTTTTTCGTCAATCTGAGTTTCAACCCTTTCGATAAACGAAAGCACATCACCCATTCCCAAAATACGGGAAGCCATTCGGTCAGGATGAAACTCCTCCAAATCGTCAATCTTTTCGCCGGTACCAATAAACTTGATTGGCTTTCCGGTGACCGATTTAACCGACAGGGCGGCACCGCCACGGGTATCACCGTCAAGCTTGGTTAGGATAACACCCGAAATCTCCAAAACATCATTAAAGGCTTTTGCAATATTTACGGCATCCTGACCCACCATTGAGTCAACAACCAACAGTATCTCATTAACCTCAACCGCTTTACAGATGCGTTTTAGCTCATCCATAAGCTCGGTATCTATGTGAAGACGGCCTGCAGTATCCAAAATCAAGAAATCGTTACCGTAATCTCTCGCGTGCTTTACAGCTTCAACAGCGGTCTTTTCAGGCTTCTGTGTACCCTTTTCAAAAACCGGCACATTAATCTTGGCACCCAACACCTTTAACTGTTCAATAGCCGCAGGACGGTAGATATCACAGCCGACCAGCATCGGTCTATGACCCTGACTCTTCAAACGATTAGCTAATTTTGCTGAATGTGTAGTTTTACCCGAGCCCTGCAAACCGCACATTAAAATAACGGTAGGAATTTTATTGGCAGTATTAAGTCTTACGTTTTCAAAGCCCATAAGCTCGGTTAACTCGTCACGGACGATTTTAATAACCATTTGTGCCGGAGTAAGACTCTCTAAAACCTTTTGACCGATACTCTTTTCAATTATTGAATTAGTAAACTCTTTAGCAACCTTATAGTTGACATCGGCCTCAAGCAAAGCCAAGCGAACCTCACGCATAGCATCCTTCAAATCGCCCTCGCTTAATTTACCCTTTGAACGCAGCTTTTTAAACGCTGCCGATAATTTTTCCGAAAGTCCCTCAAATGCCAACGTAAGTCACCTGCCTTTAAATCTCTTGAATTGCCTTTTTCAAGGCTTCTAAATTAATGTCGGATTTATCAAACTCGTAATTTTCAAAAAGTTTTTTGACGTTATCGCTTTTTTTAGCAAACCCGATTGTATCCTCAAAGTCGTGAAGCTTTTTAACAGCACGCACTATAGCGTCCCTTGCACCCTGACGGGTTATAACCTCTGCCTCGGAAATTTCAGCCAACGATAAATCGTCACAATAATAATACTCCACCAATCGGCGTTGCTTTTCAGGGAGTAGTCCGCCATAGTAATCAAGAAGCAAAACCACACTTAAATCCTTTGACAAAGCTCTCACCTTCTGTAAAGTATTTTCCATTACAGCCGATATTATACACATTAACTGCCTATCTGTCAAGTGTTTTTCTTTACATTTGTGAAAAATATTTAAAATATTGACGGAATTACGGTTTTACATTATAATGAAATAGGTTAGGCGAAACAATCCTGTTTCGCCACAAAATCTTTGATTTTGCGACAAATTTTTAATAAAAATTTGTCCTTTTCCATTGAAATGAGTGTCGCGCAAAATTAAATTGCAATTTAATTTTGCTAAAGCCACTTGAAAAGTGGCTTGTCGAAACGCTTTTAGAGCGTTTCGACTAACTACAATCATTATAATTAAGTTAAAGGGATGATATAAATG
>CAJGBX010000092.1 GCA_904501685.1 Clostridiaceae bacterium | reverse complement strand
TAATCCCTCTTTCGTGCTAATGAGCACATTATTTGCACCTAATGAAAGTACATTATTGAAACATTTTACCACCAAATCACAATAATTACAAGGGGGTAAGTTCAAAAAAGCCGAAACTCAATAAAGTCATCTTTTGTCCTTCTGATTTATACTCATTTTCTTATATATATTGTATAATAAAATAACTATTAAAACAAAATCATTTTCGGCAGTTTTTGCGACCAACTGTAGATTAACATAAAAACTTTAAAAATCTTAAAATTTTAAAAATTTATAAAAAAGACCAAAAAACTCTTGACAACGGCGCTTTAAAGTGGTAAAGTATACCCACAATAATTTATTGCTTTAAAGCGTAACGGTTTAAAGCAACGAAAAAGGTTTCAAGAAAAGAGTTGTTTTGAAATGTCATTTATTCCGCAATTACTTTCAATCTCACCGACTGTGCTGATTTCGGTCCCGATGCTTTTATGCTTTTTCGGACTGATGATCGGTGTCGGCTTTGCCTGCCGTAAGCACTCAAAAAGTGTTGACAGCTTTGTTTTAGGCGGACGTAACGTCGGTGCGTGGCTGACCGCCTTCGCTTTTGGCACCTCGTATTTCTCAGCCGTTATTTTTGTCGGCTATGCAGGTCAGTTCGGTTGGAACTTCGGTCTTGCATCTACCTGGATTGGTCTCGGCAATGCCTTTATCGGCAGTCTTTTGGCTTGGACGGTTTTAGGACGCAGAACAAGGGTTATGACCCAGCATTTAGGTTCTAAAACAATGCCCGACTTCTTTGAAAAGCGTTATGATTCTAAGAAGCTTAAGGTTATATCCTCGTTTATCGTTTTCGTGTTCCTGATTCCCTACACTGCATCGCTTTACAACGGTCTTTCCTCATTGTTCAACAATGTTTTCGACATTCCCTACTGGGTTATCGTTGTAGGAATGGCGGTTCTAACCGGCGTATACGTCATTTTCGGCGGATATATGGCTACTGCAGTTAACGACTTCATTCAGGGTATTATAATGCTGGTGGGAATTGTTGCAGTTGTGCTTTCGGTTTTAAACCAGAACGGCGGCTTTATGAAATCAGTCGAAGCCCTTGCCAACAGTCCCCATGGCGGTGCAGAATACACCTCTATGTTCGGTCCTAACCCGATTTTCCTCTTCTTTGTTGTAGTTTTAACCTCTTTAGGTACCTGGGGACTGCCGCAAATGATCGGTAAATTTTACTCTATTAAGGACGAGGCTGCAATCAAAAAAGGCACACTCATTTCGACAGTTTTCGCCGTTATCGTTGCCGGCGGCTGTTACTTCTTGGGCGGCTTCGGTAGACTCTACTTTAAAGAAATGGAAAGTGCCGGCTACCTTTCACCCATGCTTTTCGACAAGGTTGTACCAACCATGCTCCAAAAACTGCCGGCCGTTGTTGTTTCTCTGATTATAGTGCTTGTTTTGGCAGCTTCTATGTCCACACTTTCTTCGTTAGTGCTCACCTCATCATCAACACTCACCCTTGATGTCGTCCAGCCTGCTATGGAAAAAAGAAAAAAGGTGTCGGACAGAAAAAGTGTATTCATAATGCGATTATTCATCGTATTCTTTATCGCAGTTTCGGCAGTAATCGCAATTCTCAAGGACACAATTTGGTCAGACTCGGTATTCATTGCTCAAATGATGGGTGTATCATGGGGAGCGTTAGCCGGTGCATTCCTGGCACCGTTTTTATACGGATTATACTGGAAAAAGACCACACGCGCTTCGGTTATCGCAAGCTTCATTTTCGGCACAGGACTTGAAATTGTGCAATTGGCAATCGGTATCGGTCTTATCAACGTTAAAGGAATACCTGTTTTGGAATTCATCTTCACCAACTCGCTGTACTCAGGTGTATTCGCAATGGTCGGCGGACTGATTTTAGTCCCGATAGTAAGTGTATTCACAAAAAATACCCTTCCCAAAAATATTGATGACAAGTTCGATTGCTACAATGCAACCGTCATCACCAACAAAAAGGATTCATTGGGTTGAATTATAAAAACCAACAGCTGGCTTTTTATTGTAATAATGTTAAAAAAGTATTTTATTTTAAAAATGCTTGCTTTTTTAAAAAAATGGGTATATAATGAATTGAAAATAGAATATTTCGTTCCAAAAAACACGTTGACGAAGTAAAGTAACCTTTAGTATGAGCTTGACAGAGAGCTGTGCCTTGGCTGAAAGCACAGAAAGTGAATCTTTTGGTGAAGTTCCCTTCTTGAGTGGCAGTGCCGAACATAAAAGTAAGCGCTGACGGTGATGCACCGTTATATGCATAAAGAGTGTTTGCTCTCAAAGCAAAAATGCGGGTGGTACCGCGGAGTTGAAATTTCGACTTCGTCCCTTGAAATTTAAGGGACGAAGTCTTTTATTTTTAAAATACCTTTTAGGAGGAAAACTTATGAAAGAAAAGCTTGAGCTTTTAAAGTCCGAGGCACTGGGCGCTGTTGCCGCCGCCAAGGACGAAAAGCAGATTGACGAGATTAGAATTAAATATCTCGGCAAAAAAGGTGAATTGACCGCTATTTTAAAGCAAATGGGAGGACTTTCCCCTGAGGAGCGTCCGATAATGGGTCAGCTTGTAAACCAAGCAAAGCAGGAATTAGAGGAGGCTATCACCTCTGCCGCTAACGGCTTTAAAGCTAAAGCCGCCGACCAAAAGCTGAAGGCCGAAACCTTGGATATTACTATGCCGTCGAAGCCTGCTGCCAAGGGTGGACTTCATCCCTTAAACATCGTTTTGAACGATATGATTGACATCTTTCAGTCTATGGGCTTTGACGTGGTTGACGGTCCTGAGGTTGAAACCGACTACTATAACTTTGAAGCCTTGAATGTTCCGGCAGACCACCCTGCAAGAGATATGCAGGACACATTTTATCTGGCTGAAAATCTGTTGCTTCGTACTCAAACCTCTGCAGCACAAATCAGAACTATGGAAAACCGCAAGCCCCCCATTAAAATAATCTGCCCCGGACGTGTTTACCGTGCAGATGAGGTTGATGCAACACATTCACCCGTTTTCCATCAAATTGAGGGTCTTGTTGTTGACAAAAACATCACTATGTGCGACCTTAAAGGCGTTTTGGAGCAGTTTGCTCACGAAATCTACGGCAAGGAGACCGAGGTTAAGTTCCGTCCGTCCTTCTTCCCGTTCACTGAGCCGAGTGTTGAAGTTGACGTTACCTGTTCGGAATGTCGTGGCAAAGGCTGCCGTATATGTAAAGGCAGCGGTTGGATTGAGATTTTAGGTGCCGGTATGGTTCATCCGAGGGTACTTCGTGCCTGCGGAATTGACCCTGAGGAATATTCGGGCTTTGCCTTCGGTATCGGTCTTGACCGCCTGACCACAACTCGTTATAAGGTCAGCGACATTCGTCTTTTATTTGAAAACGATTTGCGTTTTCTTAAGCAGTTTTAAGGGAGGGACAATAAAATGAAGGTAAGTTTAAGTTGGCTTAAAAATTATGTTGATATTGATGTCCCGGTTTCTGAGCTTTGCGACAAAATGGTTATGGCAGGCTTTGAGGTTGAGGAGATTATTGACCTTTCAAAGTCTATGCGTAACGTAGTTGTCGGAAAGGTCACACATATGGAGCGTCATCCCGATTCTGACCATATGTTTATCTGTCAGATTGACGTAGGTCAAGGTGAAGATGTGCAGATTGTCACCGGTGCACAGAATGTGCACGAGGGTGATTTGGTTCCTGCTGCCTTGCACGATTCAGATTTACCGAACGGTATGCACATTAAAAAGGGTAAATTAAGAGGTGTACCAAGTAACGGTATGCTCTGCTCGGGCGAGGAGCTTTGCGTTACCGAGGACGATTATGAGGGAGCCTCGGTTTACGGTATTATGATTTTAAAGCCGGATGCCGGTGTACCCGGTACCGATATGCGTTCGGTATTAGGTCTTAACGACTATATTATTGATTTTAAAATCACTGCAAACCGTCCCGATTGCCAAAGTGTTTTAGGCATCGCACGTGAGGCTGCCGTAGTTTTAGGCAAGCCGTTTAACGGCCCTAAGCCAACCTTTAAGACGGTTGGCGAAAGCATTTCTGACTACATTAGTGTTGAGGTCAAGAACTTTGACCTTTGCCCCCGTTATTACGGCAGAGTTGTTAAGAATGTAAAAATTGAGGAGTCACCCGCTTGGCTTAAAAAATGCCTTATTGCCGCAGGTATGCGACCGATTAGCAATATTGTTGATATTACCAACTTTGTAATGCTTGAAACTGGTATGCCTATGCACGCATTTGACCTGCGTGATGTTGCTGAGCATAAGATTATCGTAAGAAATGCCGCCGAGAACGAGAAAATCACCACCCTTGACGGTAAGGAACACGATTTAACCCCTGAAATGCTGGTTATTGCCGACGGCAAGGAGCCTTCATGCATTGCAGGTATTATGGGTGGACTTGACAGTGAAATCAAGGCTGATACAACCGAAATTTTCTTTGAATGTGCTAAGTTCCGCCGTGACAGTGTAAGAAAAACCGCACGTAAACTCGGTATGCGTACCGAGGCCTCGGGTCGCTTTGAACGCGGTGTTGACATTATCACCGTTGAATATGCTATGAACCGTTGCCTGCAGTTGGTTGACCAGCTTGGTGCTGCCGAAATCGTTGACGGTAATATTGATTGCAACAACGGATTGCCGACCGCACGTGAGCTTAAGGTTAAGGCTGCCGATATTGTAGCCTTGCTTGGTATTAATATCCCCGAACAAAAAATGGCTGAAATTCTAAACAGTCTTCAGATTGAAACCACTCTGACCGACGGTGTTTTAACCTGTCTTGTTCCCTCCTTCCGCGATGATATTGAGGGTAAGGCCGATATTGCCGAAGAGGTTATGCGAATTTACGGCTATGACCACATAGTCGGCAGTACAATGCAGGGCGCCATTGTTCGCGGACGCAAGCTGCCCGAACGCATTATGTCCGACAATATTAAATCGACCCTTATTGCCAATAGCTTCAACGAAATTGCCACCTATTCCTTTATTGGAAGCAAGGCTATTGATGTTTTAGGTCTGGCTGATGACGATGCACGCAAAAACTGTGTTACCATTTTGAATCCTCTCGGTGACGAATATTCTACTATGCGTACACAG
>CAJGBX010000091.1 GCA_904501685.1 Clostridiaceae bacterium | reverse complement strand
TGGGATATATTTTGTCGGAGGACCCGACCTATATCACCACTCATAATAATGCGCGTAATTTGATAAGAAGAATAGACCGCGATACATTATTGCAGATTCTCGTTAAGTATTATTTGACAAATTGATTTTGTGTTTTAATAAAGCTAAAGCCCCAACCGAACGGTTGGGGCTTTGTTAATTTCCGGCTTGTATTTTCTGCATTCGTTTCCAGTTGTAAAAGCCGTAGATGTCGTTTAGTAAAAATGCCGCAAAGCAAACCACCATTGAAAGGTATTGAAGATTATCAATCGCAGCGATTACCCATAGTATTACCAAAACAATGTCGTTAAGTGCATAGGCAACGGCGTAATAAGGACTGCGGAAAAGCTGCAGGTAGGAGGCTAAAAAGCTTGTGGCTATTGACAGCGTGCTGATCGTCAGTGTCGCATTGCCGAGTGCCCTCAGTATAAAGTAAAATGCAACCGTAACGGCAACAGTTAATACTGACATTATTTTTATGTTTTTGCCTGAGAGTCGAGCTACCTCAACCCGGCGTGAGTTTTCAAATGGATGCCTTAGCCACGAAACAACAGACATTGCGGCAACCGGTGCCGTCATTCCAACATAGGTTATCATTTCGCCATAGTATCGAAATGAGTATGACACTATCGCATAAAACACGCTGAAAACCACGGTTAAAATTTGACCCAGGACCTCACCTCGGGCAACAAAAATCAGTGCAGTGACACCGATAAGTGAGGCGGCAATTGAAAGCAGACCGCTGCTGCCACCGAAAAGTCCCGCCAGGGCCACCATTGCGACCGATACGGCATATAAAAAACCTTCCGGTCTTGTTAAATTGCGAAATGGATTTTCGAGCTTCATAAAATACTCCTCAAAATTTTCAACACTGCTTTTGATTTTAACACGAGTACATTAAAAGTCAATGAAAATATCAGGAAATTTGTGCAAACCGACAAAATATGAATTATTTTGATATAATTTGTAAATTTTTCTTGCAATCGCAAAAATACTGTGCTATACTTGTCGCATCAAAGCCCGATGAAGTGCCGGAAGTGAAAATAACCGGTATCAGAGGGGACTCTGGAGAATCTCATTTATGAGTGCCGAAGGTGCAAGGAAGCGTTGCTTCCGAATCTCTCAGGCAAAAGGATAGAGTTTTGAAATCACTATTTTCAAAATATTTTCTTTTTTCTTTCTTTGGAGTCGCTTTTGTAAGGCGGCTTTTTATTTTTTATTTTTTAGGAGGAAGTTGTTATGTTTTTAGACAAAATCGCCGAAATCAATGGCAGTATTAATGGCGTTGTCTGGGGTTGGACAGGTCTTATTCTTCTACTCGGCACCGGCGTACTTGCCACTGTTTTCACTAAAGTGTTTCAGATTTCTCATTTGAAGCATTGGTGGAACAATACTATTGGAAGTCTTTTCAAAAAGGATGTTATCGGGCACACTAAAGAAAAGGGTGCGGTTTCTCCGTTCCAGGCTTTGTGTACTGCTCTGGCAGCAACCGTAGGTACCGGTAATATTGCCGGTGTTGCCGCAGCTATTTGTGTTGGCGGTGCAGGTGCTGTTTTCTGGATGTGGGTTGCAGCCTTCTTGGGTATGATGACCAACTATTCCGAAAATGTTTTGGGTATTTTCTTCCGTCGCAGAAATGAAAAAGGCGAATGGTCCGGCGGTGCTATGTACTACCTCAGTGACGGTTTGGGTGCAAAGAAAAATTGCAAGTGGATTGGTAAGGTCTTGGCAGTTTTGTTCTGTATCTTTACAATGCTTGCTTCCTTCGGTATCGGCAGTATGGGTCAGGTAAACAAAATCGTTTCCAACGTTGCTGCCGCATTTGATGTTAAGGCTATTTCTTCTATTGAGGTTTTCGGCGGTGTTTCGCTTTACAATATTATTTTAGGTATTGTAATTATGGCTCTTACCGCACTTATTACCTTGGGCGGATTAAAGAGAATTGCCAATGTTGCCGAAAAGGTTGTTCCTTTTATGGTTGTGCTTTTTGTTGCAGGCAGCCTTGTTATCATTGGCGTCAACTATAATGCCATTATTCCGGCTTTTAAGGCTATATTTGTTAATGCTTTTGCTCCCGAAAGCTTTGTACGTTCTGTCGCAGGCGGTACCTTGGGCGGCGCAATTATGCTTGCCGCACAGCAGGGCTTTAAGCGCGGTGTTTTCTCGAACGAGGCAGGCTTGGGTTCTTCGGTTATGGTTCATTCAAACTCTAACGTTAAAGAACCCGTTAAGCAGGGTATGTGGGGTATCTTTGAGGTATTCGCAGATACTATGGTAGTCTGCACTATGACTGCCTTGGTAGTTTTGACCTCGGGCGGTTTAAACGGCGGTGTGTTCAATGCCAAAACCGGTGAAATTGCCGAGGGCTTTACCGACGCTACCTTGGTCGGCGGTGCATTTAACGAAATATTCTCTTGGGGCGGTATCGGTCAGAAGTTTATTGCGATTGCAATGTTCCTCTTTGCTTTTACAACCGTTCTCGGCTGGTCGCATTACGGCTCAAAGGCTTGGGAGTATCTCTTTGGCGCAAAAACCACCTTTGTTTTCAGAATTATTCATGTTTGCACCGTTATCTTTGGTGCAATCCTCACCTCGTCACTTGCCTGGGATATTTCGGACACCTTCAACGGTTTGATGATGATTCCGAACTTGATCGGTGTTGTTGTAATGCTTCCGTTGGTTGTTAAGATTACCAAGAACTATGTTGATCGTAAGATTAAGAAAAAGGACGTAGAGCCTATACTTTCTTATGACAGCAAGATTCAGGCTGAGGCTGCAGAAGCCATTAAAAATGAAGAAAATTAATTAGCTGCTAAAGTTTCAGCCGCCGACAAGAAATTGCCGGCGGCTGTGTTTTATCAGTATGTTACAGCGTCAGGTTTCGGATTGTGCTAGAAAGTAAAGAACTCGGGATTGCACAAATAATCATTTGCGATCTCCTTCAAGTGACAAAGCTCAAGTCTCTCTTGGTTAAGCATTTCGACAAAGGCGGTTATTCGATTTAAATCAGTCGTCAGACCTTCGACGGTTATTCTCTGATTATCGCATTGACCGATAATACCGTATTTATCACCGGTTTTAATAACTTTATAAGATGTATTGTGAAAATTTTGTTGTTTTGCCATCGAAAGCCACCTCAAATGTGAACAATTTTCACATTTATTATAGCACGATGTCGAAAAATGTCAACAGTTTTGTGAAAATAATTTACAAATTGTGGTAAATTATCACAAATCGACCTGGCTGTAGTATAGGTTGGCCAGATTTTGTTATTTACCGATAAATTCAAACCGTTTAAAGCTTTTGCCGTCGCGGGTTATTGTTTCGTTCCACATATTAAGGGGGCGAACCCAAAGACCGCATTCGCCGTAAAGGGCACGGTAAACCACCATCGGCTCTAAGGTTTCACTGTGCTTGGCTATGCCGATAACCTCATATTCGTTTCCTTTGAAATGACGGTATCTGCCTAATTTTATTTCGTTTTCCATAATACTTTCTCCATTTTATATCTTTTTTAATAGTATAAGGATTTTACACGGTGTTTTCAAGGCCAAATCCAAAATTTTAAAAATAATGCTTGACAAACAATAATCGTTGTGATAATATACTTGTGTTAATTCCAAAGACAGTAGGTGCTTGTGGCGTAAAGACGGTTGTCTGCCTGCCGAGGATGAACACTTAAATTGTTAATTTTTTTGACTATTTTTGTGCCTGTCCGTTTCTTTGGAACAGGCACTTTTCATTTTTCGGAGGTGAATATTTTGCCCAGTCAGTCAGTTTTGGAAATGAAGCAACAGCAGGTTGCCGAAATCAAGGCTAGAGTTGAAGCTGCATGTGCCGGCGTTCTCGTTGATTACAACGGTATCTCGGTTGCAGATGATACTAAGCTCCGTAAAGAGCTTCGTGAGGCAGGCGTTTGCTACTCTGTAGTAAAGAACACCCTTCTCCACAAGGCTATTGACGGCACCGATTTAGCTGAAATCGACCCGTTCCTTGAGGGAACAACAGCACTTGCTACCAGCACAGATGACCATGTCGCTGCTGCCAGAATTTTAAGCAAGTACGCTGAAAAGAGCGATAGCTTTAAAATCAAGACCGGTTTCTTAGACGGAAAGGTTATTGATTTAGCAACTATCGACAGTCTTGCTAAGCTGCCGCCGAGAGATATCCTTCTCGCAACAGTTTGCAATGCATTCAATGCACCTATTTCTGCATTCGCCCGTGTCATTCAGGCCATCGTTGATAAAGACGGTGAAGGCGCTGCAGAGCCCGCAGCAGAATAATTTATCTGCTTAAAACAAAAAACAAAAAATTAGAATTATTGGAGGAAATGAAAATGGCATCTGAGAAAATTACAGCCATGATTGAAGAGATTAAGGCTCTTACCGTTCTTGAGCTTTCTGAGCTCGTACATGCAGTTGAAGAGGAGTTTGGCGTATCCGCAGCCGCAGCAGTTGCTGTTGCAGGTCCCGCTGTTGCAGCAGGTCCCGCAGCTGAGGAGAAGACCGAATTCGACGTAGTTCTTGCTGAGGCAGGCGCTGAGAAGATTAAGGTTATTAAGGCTGTTCGTGAAATCACCGGTCTTGGCCTTGCAGAGGCTAAAGGTCTCGTAGACGGCGCACCTAAGACTCTTAAAGAGGCTGTAGGTAAGGACGAGGCTGAAGAGATGAAGAAGAAGCTCGAGGAAGTCGGCGCTAAGGTTGAGTTGAAGTAATTTATTACTCAAATTCATTTATATCTTCAAAAGTAAAAAACCTTGCTTGAATTTTCAAGCAAGGTTTTTTTGTGCTATATTTGGTTTATTAATCGGCGATTGCAGCCTTCAAAGCTTCAAGCTGCTTTCTTAACTCCTGAGGGAGCTTGTCGCCGAACTTCTTGTAGTGCTCTTCGATTTCAGCGCATTCCTTAGTCCACATTTCCTTGTCAACGGTGAGGATGCTCTTGAGAGTGTCCATATCCATATCAAGGTCGGTAAGGTCGATATCCTCCGGCTTCGGCACATAACCGATAGCAGTCTCGGTAGCATCTGCCTTGCCTTCGCAACGGTCAATAATCCAGTTAAGAACTCTCATATTGTCGCCGAATCCGGGCCACAGGAAGTTGCCGTCGTCATCGGTAC
>CAJGBX010000090.1 GCA_904501685.1 Clostridiaceae bacterium | reverse complement strand
GGAGTAATCTTAACAACGCCGGTACCGAAATCCATTTCAACATAGCTATCGGCAACAACGGGAATCTCACGTCCGACAAGCGGCAAAGTAACTGTTTTGCCCACCAAATGCTTATATCTCTCATCATCCGGATGAACTGCAACGGCAGTATCGCCAAGCAAGGTTTCGGGACGTGTGGTAGCAAGCTCAATAAACTCGTCAGTGCCGGTAACGGGATAACGAAGGTGCCAGAAGCAACCGTCCTTTTCACTGTAATCAACCTCGGCATCCGATATTGAGGTTAAGCAATGAGGACACCAGTTGATAATACGCTCACCGCGATAAATAAGTCCCTTTTCATAAAGGCGCACAAAAACCTCGCGAACAGCCTTAGAACAGCCCTCGTCAAGTGTAAAGCGTTCTCTTTCCCAATCGCAGGAGGTGCCGAGCTTCTTTAACTGCTCGATAATTCTGCCGCCGAACTTCTCTTTCCAAGCCCAAGCTCTTTCCAAGAATTTATCACGGCCGATATCCTCTTTAGTAATACCCTCGGCTCTCATAGCCTCGACAATCTTAGCTTCGGTAGCAATTGATGCATGGTCGGTACCGGGAAGCCAAAGTGCGGAATAGCCCTGCATTCTCTTCCAACGGATTAGAATATCCTGCAAGGTTTCATCCAAAGCGTGTCCCATATGAAGCTGACCGGTAATATTCGGTGGCGGTATAACGATAGTATACGGCTTCTTTTTCTGGTCTACCTCAGCGTGAAAGTAGTTACCCTTTAGCCAAAAATCATACGTCCTATCCTCAACGGCGGACGGATTATATACCTTTTCAAGTTCTTTAGCCATTAATTTCAATCCTTTCGGAAAACATCTGTAAGTATTTTAAGAAGTATATAATAAATTATCACAAAAGTCAATATTTACAATAGTTTCCAAGCATAATTATAATAAAAAAGTTCAAAATACCCTTGTCAGTTGAAATTTTATGCGTTTGCATTTTGAACTGACCTGCGCTTCGGCAACAGCCGAAGCGCGTTTTGTTTTGTTTTAATTTTAAAGCTTAAGCTGTTCACCCTGCTCCTCTGCCGACGGCAATGCACCTGCGGCAGGTAAGCTTCTCGTTCTGTAACGGTGAGGCTTTGTAAACATACCGTCTTCATACGGCACAACATCGAAGAGCCTCTGTCCCTTTTTCTGAGTCATAACAGCAACACCGCCGTTATCCTTTGTAGCCTTAACCTGCAAAGCGCCGGTATGAAGCAGCAACATTCTGCCGCCGGAGGACTTCATTACAAGCTCACAATCGGTCGGTATATGCATTATTTTAAACAGCTCAAACTTATCGGTGTAAGCCGAAATCAGCTTTTTACGGTTGGTTTTGGTAGTATAAGCCGAAAGTCCGACCTTTGCCACGCGACCGTTAGTAAAGAAGAACAGCAAAAATCCCGTATAATCGGTAGTAACTATCATAGAAACCGGCTTTTCACCCTCGTCAAACTTAAGCTTTGAGGGTACATAGTCACCCAAAACACTGGTTTTGGAATCCTCAAAATCATTAACCCTCGATTTATAAACCTGACATTTATCGGTAAAGAACAAAAGCTCAGCCGAGTTGGTGGTTTCAATTGTGGTGACGATTTCGTCACCCTCCTTAAGCTTGTGCTCACCGCTCATACGAAGTGACTGAGGTGTGATTTTCTTGAAATATCCTTCCCTTGTATAGAAAAGCGTTACCGGATAGTCGGGCACTGCCTCTTCCTCAATAGCTATCTTGTTTTCCTCGGCCGAAATAATTTTAGTCTTACGCTCCTGACCGTATTTCTTGATAACCTCTTCAAGTTCCTTAATAATTATATTAAGCACCTTACGGCGAGAATTCAAAATATCCTCTAATTCGGCAATCTGCTTTTCAAGATTATCAATATCCTCCAAGCGCTTCAAAATATACTCGCGGTTCAAATGGCGGAGTTTGATTTCGGCAACATATTCTGCCTGAACTTCGTCAATTCCGAAGCCAATCATAAGGTTCGGAACGACCAACTTCTCTTCGGCAGTTTCACGGACAATTTTAATGGCCTTATCAATGTCGAGTAAGATTTTCTGCAAGCCCTTTAAAAGATGGTACTTTTCTTTAGCCTTGGTTAATTCATAAAAGGTTCTGCGTTTAACACAGTCAACTCTAAAGGCTGTCCACTCGGTTAAGATTTCCTTAACACCCATAACCTTAGGTGCACCGCCGACAAGAATATTAAAGTTACACGAAAAGCTATCCTGCAACGGAGTCATTTTGAATAGCTTTTGCATTAGCTTTTCATAGTCGGTACCACGCTTTAAATCGATAGTAATTTTAAGTCCCTTTAAGTCGGTTTCGTCGCGAATATCGTTGATTTCAGTAATCTTTTTCTGCTTTGCAAGCTCGATGATTTTTTCAATAATAGCCTCAACGGTGGTTGACGGCGGAATTTCTGTAATATCTATACAGTTTGCCGATTTATCATAGCTGTAAACTGCTCTGACCTTAACACTGCCTAGGCCGGTGTCATAAATCTTTTCAATCTCGCTACGGTCATACAAAAGCTCACCGCCGATAGGGAAATCCGGTGCCAACAGATAATCGGCAACATTTATTTCGTCATCCTTAATAAACTCAATCTCGGTTTTGCAGACCTCAGCCAGGTTAAACGAGCAAATCTTACTTGCCATACCGACCGCAATACCGTTATTGGCATTAACTAAAACCGACGGGAAGGTTACCGGAAACAGTGAAGGTTCCTTCATTGAGCCGTCATAGTTATCGACCATATCGACGGTATCCTTATCAATATCACGGAAAAGCTCCCCTGCTAACGGTGCCAGTTTAGCCTCAGTATAACGCGGTGCGGCATAAGCCATATCCCTTGAATAGGATTTACCCATATTACCCTTGGACTCAACAAACGGGTGCAGCAACGCCTCGTTTCCAACAGTCAATCGCACCATTGTTTCATAAATAGCGGCATCACCGTGAGGATTTAAACGCATAGTCTGTCCCACAATGTTTGCGGATTTAGTCTTGGCACCGTTAAGAAGGCCCATATTATACATGGTGTATAAAAGCTTACGGTGAGACGGCTTAAAGCCGTCAATTTCGGGAATTGCACGGCTTAAAATAGCACTCATTGCATAGGGCATAAAGTTAGTTTCGAGTGTTCTTGTAATCGGTTGCTCGACAACTGTGCCGGCACCGGCGATATAAGCATTTGTCATAGGCTCTGAGGCTTTTACCTCAGCCGCCTTTTTCTTTCTCGGAGGCATATTTTTTCTCCTCTTAAAGTATTTTTATATTTTAGCTCAAATCAGCATCAGCAATATAAAGGTAACCTTTTTCGGTTATAATTCCCTTACGTGCATCAATGTCATCACCCAAGAGCATATCGAAGAATACTGCGGTTTGCTCGGCTTGTTCAGGACTGACCTTAACCAAACGTCTTGTCTCTGGGTTCATAGTAGTAAGACTCATCATATCGGGTTGGTTTTCACCGAGACCCTTTGAACGCTGAATAGTATGCTTCTGGTCACCAACCATATTGGTCATAATATCAGCCTTTTCCTTCTCGTCATAGGCGAAATAGGTCTTGTCCTTGGTTGTAATTTCATATAAAGGGGTTTCAGCAATAAAGACCTTGCCCACCTCAATCAACGTAGGAATAAGGCGGTAAATCATAGTTAAAATAAGTGTTCTTATATGGAAGCCGTCCTCATCGGCATCGGTACAGATTATAACCTTATTCCAACGAAGTGCATTAAGGTCAAAGGTGGACAAATCCTTATTAGCCTTGGACTTCACCTCAACACCGCAGCCTAAAACCTTTAAAAGATTGGTGATAATCTCACTTTTAAAAATCTTATCGTAATCTGCCTTTAAGCAGTTCAAGATTTTACCTCTTACAGGAATTACCGCCTGAAATTCGGCATTCCTAGCCAGCTTTACCGAGCCTAAAGCCGAATCACCCTCAACTATAAAAAGCTCACGCTGATTAACGTCCTTAGTACGGCAGTCAACAAACTTTTCAATACGGCTGAGCATATCGTTTGAGGTTGAAAGTGTCTTTTTAAGATTAAGTCTTTCCTTTTCACTCTTTTCACGGCTACGCTTGTTTATAAGTACCTGATTGACGATTTTTTCAGCGTCATCCTTGTTTTCGATAAAATAAACCTCTAGGCTGTGACGAAAAAACTCGGTCATAGCATCGCCGATAAATTTATTGGTAATTGCCTTTTTAGTTTGGTTTTCATAGGAAGTTTGGGTTGAAAAGGACGAAATGCAAAGCACCAAGCATTCTTCAACATCCTGAAACGTAATTTTACTTTCGTTTTTGGTGTATTTATTGGTATCCTTTATATATTTATCAATCTGATAAACAAAGGCATTTCGTACCGCTCTTTCAGGTGAACCGCCATGTTCCAGCCAGCTTGAGTTATGATAATATTCCTTAAGCTGAACCTGATTGGAAAAGCTTAACGCAGCATTAATTTTAACCTTATACTCCGACTTATCCTCGCGGTCACGACCCTTTCGTTCGGTCTGCCAAAACTGTACCGGCGTCAGTCCCTTATCCGCAACCGTTTCGGTTACATAGTCCTTAATACCCTCTTTATAGCAAAACTCGTAATTTTCAAACTTACCGCCGACCTGGTCGCGCAGTATAAAGACGATATTATCATTAACAACCGCCTGACGCTTTAAAACATCAATATAATACTCAAGCGGAATATTAATATCGGTAAAAACATCCAAATCAGGCTTCCAACGGGTTTTAGTGCCGGTGTCACGACCTGAATAAGGTTCTTTTTTGAGTCCGCCGACATTTTCACCCTTTTCAAAATGCAGTGAATAAAGGTACCCGTCACGCTTAATTTCAACATCCATATATTCCGACGAATACTGTGTCGCGCATAGACCCAAGCCGTTTAATCCCAATGAAAACTCATAGTTACCGCCGTCATTGGTATCGTACTTACCGCCTGCATACATTTCGCAATACAAAAGCTCCCAGTTATAACGGTTTTCTTTAGTGTTAAAATCAACCGGTGCACCGCGGCCGAAATCCTGCACCTCTATCGACCTATCCGAGTACCTTGTTATCACGATTTTTTTACCGTGTCCCTCTCGGGCCTCGTCAATAGAATTTGAGATAATCTCAAACACAGAATGCTGACAGCCCTCAAGT
>CAJGBX010000089.1 GCA_904501685.1 Clostridiaceae bacterium | reverse complement strand
TAAAAAGAAAAACTCCTTGGGGGCGAAAGCCTCCAAGGAGCCTTGGCGGAGATGGTGGGATTCGAACCCACGTGCCGGCTCATCACCGACAAAACGATTTCGAGTCGTTCTCGTTATGACCTCTTCGATACATCTCCATATGAAATTTTAAGAAAACAACACACTGAAACACTATGCAGGAAAACTGCAAGACGGGGATTTTTGAAAATGCACGGTAAAGTGCAAAAACCTCAGTGTTTATGCGGACTTGTGAAATAGCCGCGCGTAATAGATGTCTCAGTTTCGAGTCAGGGCCGTTATGACCACTTCGATATCGCTCCAAATATTTTGTTGACTTATGTATTATAAGTGTAATTCTCAAAAAAGTCAACAATTTTTTCTCACGGATGCATGTAAATATTAATATATTATTTTAAAAATATAATTATTTAAGGTAAACCTTATTACCGAAATTGAATTTAATTTGCTAATTGGTATTTTGCGGTATTTAAGTGAAATGTATTATTATCTTATAATTGCCTCAGAAATTTCTGCCTGACGTTCTGTAATGAATTTCTTTGCTTTTAATGCAGCTTCGCCGGTAGCTGAGAGTTGTTTTTGTAAATCAGTAATAGTTGCAAGATATTCACGTGTTTTCTCATTTAAAACATCACCGATTTGTTGTAGCTCCATTTCGGTTTTTTCGGCAAGATCGATATTTTTATCTACCGTAATTAAGCTTTTCTCAGCAGCCTCATTGGCAGCCGAAGTTACTGCCTCGGCATTTGCCTTTGCAACAAGATAAAGGCGTCCGATCGACTCACTTAACTGTGTTAAAGCTTCTTCACGCTGGCGGTAGCTATCCAACTGTTTTTCGGTTTTTTCTAAAACATCGGCAGTTTGTTTATAAAGACTTTGCAGTCCTGAAATTTCATTTTCGAGAGAAATAATACTGTCATTTAATTCATTAATTTTATTCTTATATGTGTTTTCAGTTTCCTTGGCTTTTAAAACAAAAGCCATAACGTCATCCTTATTAAATCCAATTAAGCTGTTCCTGAATTTTTTTGACATTACATCCACCACATTTCTCAGTATTTACTTAATTATAACTGCAATTTAATTATTTTGCAACACTAAATTTATATATATGAAATCATCAAAAAATAGTAAAAATCACTTGAATTCAGAGGTGGTTTGGTGTATTATATATTATGAATAAAAATGCAACTTTTTGTATAAATTAAATGAGGTGCCATATATGACAAGAAAAGAAGCCAGAAATCAGGCGTTTATACTGATTTTTGAAAAGAGTATTAACGGTTATGAAGTTAATGATATATTGGAAGCTGCTCGTGATTGCCGTGATTTTTTTGAGGATGATGACGGCTATATTGTTAAGGTGTTTACCGGAGCTTTTGATAATATCGAGGAAATTGACGCCATTATTTCTGATAACCTATCTTCAGGCTGGACAATTTCCCGTATTTCGAAGGTTGCATTAGCAGTATTAAGACTTGCAATTTATGAAATAAAATATTTAGATGAAATTCCCGAAGCAGTATCTATTGATGAAGCGGTTGAACTTTGCAAAACTTATACAACTGCCGAGGATGCTTCGTTTGTAAACGGTATTTTAGGTACCGTTGTTCGCGCAAAATAATGGGTGTTTATTTAGGAATTGATACCAGCAATTATACTACATCTTCAGCAGAATACGATAACAACAGCGGTGAATTTATAAATTCCCGCAGGTTGCTTTCGGTAAATAAGGGCAGTATCGGTTTAAGACAGAGCGATGCATTATTTTTGCATACAAAGGCTTTACCCGAAATTATTGAAAACGCTTGTAAACTGGGTGAAATTTCTGCCGTCGGTGTTTCTGACCGACCGAGACCATTGGATGACAGTTATATGCCGTGCTTTTTGGCAGGCGTTTCAGCGGCATCGGCAATATCAAGTGCTTTAGGTGTTAAGCTTTATAAATTTTCACATCAGGCAGGTCACATTGCAGCAGCACTTTTTTCGGCGGATAAGCTCGATTTGATCGGCAAGCCGTTTATATCCTTTCATATTTCCGGCGGCACAACCGAGGCACTGTTAACCGAATATGATAATGAGAGCTTTTTCAAGTGTAGGATTGTTGCACAGTCACTTGACCTTAAAATGGGGCAGGCGGTCGACCGTATCGGAAAGCTATTAGGACTTGATTTTCCTGCAGGAAAACAGCTTGACAAGCTATCACTTTCGGGAGAATATAAGGATAAAATTAAGACTTCGATGATGGGTGCCAATTGCAGTATATCGGGACTCGAGAATAAAGCAAAACAGCTTTTTGATAAGGGTTATTCAAAAGAGGATATTGCGTTTTTTACGATAAAGTATTTGTGTGAAACCGTTGACAGTATGACGGCCGAGCTAAAAAATCAATTTGGGGACATTCCGTTTGTATTTGCCGGCGGTGTAATGTCAAACACTTTCATCAGGCAGAGAATCATCGAAAAATACGGTGCATTTTTTGCATCACCTGAGTTATCTAGTGATAATGCAGTTGGTATCGCTGTTATGACATCAATTTTATCAAAGGCTTAAGGAGAATTTTATGAGCGGAAATATAATTACCGTTTCACAATTGAATAGGTATGTAAAATCCGTTCTTGAATCTGATGGGAATTTAAAATCCGTTTTCCTTATTGGTGAGATTTCAAACCTTAAAATCAACTCCTTTAGCGGACACGCTTACTTAACCTTAAAAGATGAGGGTGCTTCAATAAAGGCGGTTATGTTTAAATCAAATGCCTCTCGGTTGAAGTTTATACCGACTGACGGTATGAGGGTTATATGCCGAGGTGAGGTTAGCCTTTACGAGCGTGACGGAGCATATCAGTTTTATATTGGTGATATGCAGCCTGACGGTGCGGGAAGTATTGCTGTTGCTTTTGAGCAAATAAAGGAAAAACTTGCTAAAGAAGGCTTGTTTGACCTTGAAAAAAAACTACCTATTTTAAAGTTTCCTCAAAAAATTGCTATTATAACTTCAGAAACCGGTGCCGCTGTTCAGGATATGATTAATGTTATAGGACGCCGATGGCCGTTAGCAACACTTGTTATGTGTCCCGTTAAGGTGCAGGGTGAGGGTTCTGCAGAGCAAATGATTAATGCACTTGAATGTGTCAATAAGTATACCGATTGTGATACGATAATTATCGGTCGCGGCGGCGGTTCGGCTGAGGATTTATGGTGTTTTAACGATGAAAGCTTAGCGAGAGCCATAAGCCGTTCTAAAATCCCGGTAATTTCTGCTGTTGGTCACGAAACTGATTTTACAATTTGTGATTTTGTAGCTGATTTGCGAGCTCCGACACCTTCTGCGGCTGCTGAACTAGCAGTGCCTGACATAACCGAGGTTATGGCTTATATTTTAGGTAATAATCTGCGTCTTAATACTTTTATGGGTAATTATTTAAGCGCGTTTGAGCAAAGATTAAATTTCTTAATCAACCGACCTGTATTAAGTAATTCTTACACCATAGTTGATAATTTATGTTTGCGGTTGGATAATCTAAAGTCAAGGCTTGATGGCAGATTTAATGAGATTATCTTTGACGCTGAGAAAATTTCGGCTGAGTATACAGCTAAATTAGATGCCTTAAATCCTGCTAAAATTTTAATTCGAGGGTACTCTATCGCTGAACTTGACGGTGAAACTGTAACCTCAATTGATAATTTGAAATCAGGCGACAGTTTTAAGCTGATTTTATCTGATGGCTCGGCCGATTGCACAGTGAATTCTGTTTTAAAGGAGCAAAATTTATGAGTGAATCATTTGAAAACAACCTTAAAAATTTGGAAATGATTGTTGAAAAATTAGAGTCAGGACAGTGCGGTCTTGATGAGTCACTGAAGCTTTATACCGATGGCGTGAAACTTTCGGCTGACTGTAAAAAGCAGCTGGAATCTGCACGTCAAAAAATCGAAAATTTAAGTGATTATATCGGAAAGTGATTATATATGTTAGATTGTTACTCAGAATTAATTGAAGAGAAATTGAAGGAAGTATTAACCTTAAAGGGTGCAGAATATGATATTCTTCTTGAGGCTATGAATTACAGTGCATCTGCCGGCGGTAAGCGTATTCGACCAAAATTACTCATTGAATTTATGCGTGTTTCAGGCGGAAACCCTGAGTATGCATTGAATTTTGCAGTTGCCTTGGAGATGATACATACCTATTCGTTGATACACGACGATTTGCCATGTATGGATAATGACGATATGCGTAGAGGTAAGCCTTCTTGCCATAAAGCTTTCGGCGAATCAACTGCATTACTTGCAGGTGACGCTTTACTGACTGAAAGTTTTTCATTGGCGGCAAAATCCGACAATATCCCTACTGACAGAATTGTCAGAGCATTGGCTCAGCTTTCTGATTTAGCAGGTGTTAACGGTATGATTGGCGGTCAGGTTATTGATTTAAAGTATGAAAATGATAAAGCACCTTTAGAGGTTGTTTTAGAGCTTTACCGTTTAAAAACCGGTGCATTACTGAAGGCGGCTGCAACAATAGGATGTATTTTAGCAGGTGCTGATGATGTAAAGATAGAAAAAGCCGGTATTATAGCTGAAAAAATAGGTCTTGCTTTTCAAATAAGAGATGATATTCTTGATATAATAGGTGATGAAAAGACCTTAGGTAAGCCGATTGGCAGTGATAGTGAGTCTAATAAGTCTACCTATGTTTCTATTGTTGGAATTGAACAGGCTCAGGCTGATGTTGAAAATCTTACAAATGAGGCTATTGAGCTTTTAGCCGATTTTGATAATTCCGATAATCTTATAAGCTTTGCTAAAAGTATGGTTTTGAGACAAAATTAAACATTAAAAGGACGTTTATAATGAATTACCGTTTTCTTAATCAAGTGAAGTCACCTGAAGATGTAAGAAAACTGAATAATGATGAGCTAAAGGTTCTCTGTGATGAGATGAGAGACTGTATTATTAATACGGTTTCTCAAAACGGCGGACATTTAGCCTCAAACCTGGGTGCAGTTGAATTAACTGTCGCTTTGCATAGGTGCTTCAATTCTCGTGAGGATACAATTGTTTTTGATGTCGGTCATCAGTGCTATCCGCATAAATTGCTTACTGGCAGATATGAGCAGTTCTGCACATTGCGTAAGGAAGACGGCATTTCGGGATTTATGAAGCCTGAAGAAAGCCTTCACGATAGCTTTATTACCGGGCATAGCAGTACCTCGGTTTCGTCGGCTTTAGGAACTTGT
>CAJGBX010000088.1 GCA_904501685.1 Clostridiaceae bacterium | reverse complement strand
GAGTGATGTTATCGAAACTACACTGCTGAGTATGATGTACGGTTCTCAAATTCAAGGAATGCTGCCCAAGCTTCACAGCACCAATTTTGAGGGTATGACGCTTATCCGTCCTCTTTACTGTGTTTTGGAGGAAGATATTATCCGTTGGTCAACCTATAATGAGCTTTCGTTTATTGCATGTGCCTGCAGTTTAACCGAGCGTGCTGCAGTGGATGAAAACGCCTCTAAAAGGCGTGAAATAAAAAATTTAATAAAGGATTTGAAAGAGATAAATCCCGAAATTGAAAAAAACCTGTTTAACAGTATTCACCGTTGTAACGTTGACACTCTGCCGGGCTTTAAAAAGGACGGCAAAATGCACAGTTTTCTTGAAAAATTCTAGTTAAAATCAATAGCTGAACACCCCTTAATTTCTTTTGAAATCAAGGGGTTTCTTTTTATGTGTAAAACTGTTTAAATTTATTGAAAAATTACGTTTTTTTAGGACAATTTTCCTTGAAAAAAATATGAATTTGTGGTACAATTTTAAATGGATATACGTATACCTTTTTCAAGATATCAACAGGTCGGTTTTTGACTGTGAATATTTAAAAATTAAACGTTTTTTCAAAAAATTGTAAGGGGAAAATTTAAAAATGGCTATTAATTCCTTAAAAGAATTATGGGAACTTATTATCTTAGACTGTCGAAATAACCAGAAAATTTCCGAAGTCGGTCTGAATGCCTGGATTTTGGATTTAATTCCGGTCTCGGCCGAAAACGGAACCGTTACCTTAGCCACAAATAACGAATGGAAAAAGAAATCTATTGACGGCTATTATAAAAGCATTTTGGAAAAATCGTGTGAAGAGGTTTCGGGATTGCCAATGAAAATAGAAATTGTCGTTCAAACCGACGAGCCGAAAAAATCCGTTACCGATTCGCTTAACAGTGAAATTGTTTATACCTTTGACAATTTCGTTGTAGGTCCTTCTAACCAAATTGCGCACGCCTCGGCAAAGGCGGTTGCCGCAAAGCCGTATCTTAATCAGTACAATCCCTTGTTTTTATACGGAAATTCAGGTGTAGGTAAAACCCATTTAATGTTGGCTATAAAGAACAGTATTGAAATTAATTTCCCGGAAAAAAAGGTTTTGTTTTTACGCGGTGAACAGTTTACAAATGAGCTTATTCAGGCTATCCGTACCCAGACTACCGACCTTTTTCATGAGCGTTTCAGAACGGTAGACGTTTTGCTCATTGACGATATTCATTTTATTGCCGGTAAGGAGCAGGCTCAGGAGGAGTTTTTTAATACCTTTAACACCCTTTACCCCGAACGTCAGATTGTCGTAACCTCTGACCGTCCGCCGAAGGAAATCAAAACCTTGGAGGACAGAATCCGTTCCCGTATGGAAAGCGGAATGATGGCCGATATTCAAAGTCCGGATTTTGAGACCAGAGTGGGTATTTTAAAGCAAAAGGCTATTCAGCTTGACCTTAACATCAGTGACGATATTCTTTACGCCATTGCCGAGCAGATTAAAACCAATATCCGTCAGCTTGAGGGTATTATTAAAAAGCTTAAGGCCTATGTTACGGTACATTCCAGTACATTGACACCGCCTATGGTAAATAAATACATACGTGACGTTGTCAGCGAAACTCTGCCCGAGCCGATTACGGTTGAAAGAATCGTTGATGAGGTTTCAAGAACCTATAACGTCTCGGCTGATGATATTTATTCAAGAAAAAAGCAGGCTGAGATTGCCTATGCACGTCAGGTTTCAATGTATATCGTAAGTCAGGCAATGTCGCTTTCCTCTACCGAAATCGGCAAAAGGTTCAATAAAGACCATACCACCGTACTTTATACCATTGAAAAGATTAAGAAAAAAATTAAGGAAAACGAGTCGGAAAGGTGCTTAATTGAGGATATTTTAAAGAATATAAGGACCTGATTTCGGTTGGTTTACCAATGTTAACATAACAACCAAAAGTTATCCACTTATTAACACAACTTAACAACAACAAAACAGCACCAAAATTTGTTGCATTTTTGTTCGTTTTTTTATCAACAGGGCTGTTAATAATTCGTTAATAAAATTTTAATAACTTTTTCTTTATTTTAAAAGGGTTTTAAAAGGTTTTCATACTTTTTAACAACACCTACTACTACTACTATTTTATAAAAATAAATATATAGGAAGGATTTTTAAAAATGAGATTTCTGGTTAACCGTGAAAAATTATGCGAAGCAGTTATGAATTTATCCCGTGCAATATCAACCAAATCAACTTTTCCCGTTTTAGAGGGAATATATATGAATGCCACTAAAGACGGCTTAAAAATGATGGCCTACAACCTTGAAATAGGAATGACCAAAACAATTGATATTACCTGCGCTGAAGAAGGTAGTATTGTTTTTAAAGCAAAGCTATTAGGTGATATTTTAAGAAGTATGACCTGTGACACCGTATCATTTGAGGTTAACGACCGTTTAGTTTGCAAAATTAAATGCGGTTCGACAATGTTTGATGTTATGGGAATGCCTGCATCCGATTTTCCTGAAATGCCGACGGTTGACGATTGTGAACGCTTGGTTTTCCCTTGCGAAAATTTAAAGGATATGGTTCGTCAAACTATTTTTGCAACAGCTCAGGCCGACGCTCAAAAGCCGGTTTTAACGGGATTATTGTTTGAAATTGAAGAGGATAATGTCAAAATTATCGGTGTTGACGGCTATCGATTGGCAGTAAGAAAACAGCCTATTAAATTAGGTAAGCCTATGACCTTTGTAATTTCGGCTAAAACTATCGGTGAGGTTGTAAAAATTATTACCGAAGAGGATGAAAATATTGAATTTTTTGTCGGACGCAGACACGTTGCAATGAGTGTTGACGGTTATTCTATTGTAAGCCGTAAAATCGAGGGTGATTTTATTGATTATAAAAGAATTATGCCCAATTCATTTTCAACTCAGTGTAAGGTAAATACCAAGCAAATAGCTTCGACTATTGAGAGAATTTCACTGATTATTAACGACCAGCTGAAAACTCCTATGAAATGCAGAATTGAAAATGATGAGATTGTTTTTTCCTGTGCTACAGCTTTAGGCCGTGCAACCGATTCCTATAAAACCGAAATTACCGGTGAAAGCTTTGAAATCGGTATAAACAACCGCTTTTTGCTTGACGCACTGAAAAATTGTGACAGTGACGAGGTTACAATGAACTTTAACGGTCCGTTTTCATCGGTAATTATGTTACCGACTGAGGGTGACGATTTTATTTACATGGTTATGCCCATGAGATTGAAGGCTGAATAATGCAGGAAATTAAAATACATACCGAATATATAAGATTGGATGACCTTTTGAAGTTTGCAGGTCTTTTAGGTACCGGCGGAATGGCAAAGGCTGTAATTCAGGACGGATTGGTAAAGGTTAACGGCGAAGTCTGCACTATGCGCGGTAAAAAGCTTCGCGGAGAAGAAATT
Organism: Clostridiaceae bacterium; assembly: GCA_904501685.1. Taxonomy (GTDB): domain Bacteria; phylum Bacillota; class Clostridia; order Oscillospirales; family Acutalibacteraceae; genus UMGS172. The sequence goes on along the minus strand of CAJGBX010000088.1, from coordinate 1,880 downwards.
GTTGAATTTCAAAACCAGTCCGTAAAGGTTGTAAGATAATGATTTTTAAGAGCTTGTCAATTGAAAATTTCAGAAACATAAAAAAACAGGAATTTTCCTTTGATAAAGGTATGAATATTATCTATGGACAAAATGCCCAAGGAAAAACTAATATTTTAGAAGCCTTATGGTGCTTCACCGGTGCAAAAAGCTTTCGCGGAGCTAAGGATAACGAGCTTGTTAGATTTAACAGTCAGCAGGCGGTTTTAAACCTTTCGTTTTTAGACCAACAAAGAGAGCAGGAATGTACTGTTAAAATCAGTAAAAACAGAAGCGCTGTACTTAACGGTGTCGAATATCCGCATGCGTCGGCCTTGGCAGGAAAAATAAACTGTATAGTATTTTCACCGAACGATTTGAATATTGTCAAGGACGGTCCGGTTAACCGTCGTAGGTTTTTGGATACTGCAATCTGTCAGTTATATCCATCATATATCGGTATTTCAAAAAGATATATTAAAGCGTTGGAGCAGAGAAATTCTATTTTAAAAAACCTTAAATTCAATCCGAATATGGAAGAATTTATGGTCGATTTTGAAAATGAATTAGCCGAAACAGGAAGCAGTATTATAAAATACCGTAAAGCATATTTAGAAAAAATAAATAACTATTTACCTGAAATTTATAAAGGTCTTTCAAACGGAAAAGAGGAAATTTCGGTAAGTTATGAAACATTAGCAGGTGAAAACAAGGAAGATTTCTTATATGCTTTAAAAGCCTCAAGAAAAGAGGATATGATATCACTTTCAACCTCGGTAGGACCTCACCGTGATGATATTGATATTAAAATTAACGGTATTAAGGCCAGAAGCTTTGGCTCGCAGGGTCAAAAACGCTCGGCAGCGTTAGGTTTAAAGCTGGCAGAATCGGCAGTTATTTGTGAAATTACCGGAAAAACGCCGGTAGCATTGCTTGACGATGTAATGAGTGAGCTTGATATTTCCCGTCAAAACTATATTTTGAACCATATTAAGGATTGGCAGGTTTTTATTACCTGCTGTGATGTGGCAAATTTTGAAAATTTAAGGTCGGGTAAGGTCTTTCACGTTGAAAACGGCTGCTTGATAGAAGGATGATTTTATGTATTTACATTTAGGTCAGGACACTATTGTTAAAACTAAGGATATTGTCGGAATTTTTGATATGGATACAACTACAGTTTCAAAAATATCGCGGGAATACTTAAATTCAGCCGAAAAGCAAAAAAGAACGGTTAATGTTTCTTTTGAATTACCTAAATCCTTTATTGTTGTAAAGGAAAACGGTAATCAGAAAATATATATTTCTCAGATTTCATCGCAGACTTTGGAAAAACGTTCAAAATCCAAAAAACTATTCTTTGAATAATTTAAGGCAATAAGGAGAAAAAAATGAGCAACGAAAATAAAACCCCTATCGTTACTGAAAGCTATGATGAAAATTCCATACAGGTTTTAGAAGGACTTGAAGCGGTCAGAAAGCGTCCCGGTATGTATATCGGTTCGACCGGTGAAAGAGGTCTTCATCACTTGGTTTACGAAATTGTAGATAACTCAATTGACGAGGCGTTAGCAGGCTATTGCGATAAAATAACCGTAGAAATTTTAGATGACGGAATTATCCGTGTTACCGATAACGGACGCGGTATTCCGGTTGGTATAAATCCTCAAAAGGGCATCCCTACCGTAACGGTTGTATTTACTATTTTACATGCAGGCGGTAAGTTCGGCGGAAACGGTTATAAGGTTTCGGGCGGACTTCATGGTGTAGGAGCCTCGGTTGTTAATGCTTTATCCTCCTGGCTTGAGGTTGAGGTTAAAGACGGTAAAAATATCTACAAGCAAAGATACGAAAAGGGTAAT
>CAJGBX010000087.1 GCA_904501685.1 Clostridiaceae bacterium | reverse complement strand
TTTTATTAAAAATTTGTCGCAAAATCAAAGATTTTGTGGCGAAACAGGATTGTTTCGCCTAACCTATTTCATTATATTAATTCCGCCATATCGAGCACAAGTCTCTCGGTCTTTTCCCAACCTAAGCAGGGGTCGGTAATCGACCTGCCGAACACACCGTCACCAATACCCTGACAGCCGTCCTCAATATAGCTTTCAATCATAAAGCCCTTGACCATTCGTTTTATATCAGCCGAATGACGGCAGCTATGCAGTACCTCCTTGCAGATACGAATCTGTTCCAAATACTGCTTACCGGAATTAGAATGATTAGTATCCACAATCAGCGCCATATTTTTAAGATTGCGCTGAGAATAAGCCTCATAAAGATTAATCAAATCCTCATAATGATAGTTGGGATGATTTCTTCCCTTAGAATCGGTCGAGCCGCGCAGAATAGCATGGGAAAGCGGATTGCCGTCAGTCGTAACCTCCCAACCGCGTGAAATGAAGGTTTGAGGGTGCTGAGCGGCAGTTACCGAATTAAGCATAACCGAAATATCACCGCCGGTAGGATTCTTCATACCTACCGGTATCTCAATACCGCTTGCAACAAGTCGGTGCTGCTGATTTTCAACCGAACGGGCACCTACCGCAACATAGGACAGAACATCACTGAGGTAGTAATAGTTATCGGGGTAGAGCATTTCATCAGCGCTGGAAAGGCCGGTCTCTTTGATGGCTCTCAAATGCAAATGGCGGATAGCCTTTAGTCCTTTAAGCATATCAGGCTTACCCGAGGGGTTAGGCTGATGCACCATACCCTTGTAGCCGTCACCGGTGGTACGCGGCTTATTGGTATAGATGCGGGGAATCATTAAAATTTTATCCTTTACCCTTTCCTGCAAACGGGAAAGTCTATGAATATACTCAATGACAGGCTCCTCACTGTCGGCAGAGCAGGGGCCGATTATAAGAATAAACCGATCCTCCTCACCCTTAAATACCCTTGCGATTTCCAAGTCTCTCTCATGCTTTTTGGCAGCAACTTCAAAACCAAGCGGTAGTTCCTCTATAATCTCCTCAGGCTGAGGCAATGCTCTTTCGTTTATAACACCCATTTTTACTCCTCCTGTATTTAAAACAAATAGCATTATTATCATTATATTTTATCACAACAGTTATAAAATTAAAAGTGTTTTTTATGCATTAATGTAAAATAATCCGCCGACTGCCTTATTAAAATAAAGTTACAAACATTTAATTGAAAATACATATTTAATGTGGTAAAATAGACGTGTATAAATTATACTGTTTTAAATTCAGGTGAAATATATGAAATTTTCCGAAAATTTAAAAAGCTTCGGACAGCTAACCAAAGCAAAATCAATCTCTTGTTGGAAATTCCTAGACCGACATTCTTGGCTTTTCGCACTTATTATCGGTCTTATTTTAAACTTTACAACCGAATGTCTGCACCGTCACTCGTTTGTCGAAGGCTGTCTGCACGTTGTAAAAAGTCCGCTTCCTTTTTTATTCGGTGCATTAATTATCGCAACCGTACTGTCGGTATTTACGCTTTTTAAGAAAAAATACTTCTATTGGACATTTATTTTCTGCTTGTTTTTAGGCTTCGGTATCGCCAACTGTGTACTCCTTAATCTTCGCGTAACCCCGCTTGAATGGGCCGATTTGCAGATTGTAAAAATCAGCCTTATCACAAAATATCTTAACACCTTTGAGATTATACTTGTAATTGTACCGATTGTCACTGCATTGATAGGCTTAGGCTTTTTCTTTGTAAAATGTCCCAAGCTTAAGGTGGATTACCTGAAGAACTCAATTGTTGCCGGTATTTACGTTATTGTTTTGGTTTCGAGTCTGTTTACCTTCCGTGCAACCGATATACTCTTATCAAAGCATACCAAAAATCTGGCCAACGCTTATAAGGACTACGGCTTTTACTACTGCTTCTTATGCAGTATTTTAGACCTTGGAATTGACCAACCCGAGATTTATACCGAGGAGGACGTTTCCTCAATCACCTCGGCTTTAAGCAACGCCGCCGAAAATAATGAGCAGATTAAAAATCAAGCTACCATAGTGCAAAACGGTGAAAAAGCTCCCAATGTAATTTTCCTCCAGCTTGAAACCTTTTTTGATGTAAACCACCTTTCAAATGTCACTTTTTCCGAAAACCCCATACCCAACTTCACAAAGCTTCATAACGAATTTTCCTCCGGCTATATCGGTGTGCCGTCAATCGGTGCCGGCACCGCCAATACCGAGTTTGAAGTTATTTCGGGAATGTCATTAGAGCATTTTGGTATGGGTGAGTATCCGTATAAAACGGTGCTCCAAAATAATGCGAGTGAAAGCATTGGCTATAATTTAAAAAACCATGGCTACCGGACACACGCAATCCACAACAACACTGCAACCTTTTACGACCGCAATCTTGTTTTTTCAAATTTAGGCTTTGATACCTTTACCTCGGTTGAATATATGCAGAATGTTGAATATACGACTACGGGTTGGGCCAAGGATAAGGTTTTATTACAAAGCATTACCGATTGCCTTGATTCCTCGGACACTCCTGACCTTGTTTACACTATCACAGTGCAGGGTCACGGAAAGTATCCGTCCCAGTATACTGACGAAACTTTAATTACCGCCGAAGGCTTCGACGAGAATGACGACACAGCCAGAGAATTCACCTACTATATTAACCAGCTTTACGAGGTCGATAAATTTATTGGTGAGCTTTTAGATTCATTAAACCAACGTAACGAACGCACTGTTGTTATAATGTTTGGCGACCATTTGCCGAGCTTTGATATCGAGCCTTCGGATTTAGACGGCGGTGACCTTTTCCGTACCGAATATGTGATTTGGGATAACTTCGGTCTCAAAACTCAAAACGGTAATATACCAGCTTATCAGTTATCATCTCACGTTATGGGTTTGCTCGGTTTGTCGGACGGTAATTTAACCAAGCTCCACCAAAATTTCAAGGATTCTCCGCTTTATGATGAGTATTTAAGAACGCTTGAGTACGATATGCTTTACGGCAAAAAGTATGCCTACGGCGGTGAAAAGAACTATCCCTTTAAAACGACCGATATCAAAATGGGTGTTAAGGAAATTATAATTCAAAACGTCGAACGTAATCCCGACGGTTTTCTCACCGTAAAAGGCGAAAACTTTACCGAGTTCAGTAAAATTGCCCTTAACGACAAGGAACTCGATACTGTTTTTGTTGATAACAATACTATAATGACCGAAAAGCCGGTTGAAATGATGGCAGGTGACCTGCTGGCAGTTATTCAGGTCAATTCCTCGTACGAGGTTTTAAGCAGCAGTAAGCTGTATCTTATCGGCGGTACTCAGGATATGCCGACTGTCGACACCGACTCTGAGGTTTATATTTACCGTCAAAAAGGATTGAAACTATCAACCTCAATCGCAATTATTGTTGTCGGCATTGCAATTATTTCGGTCTCGGCAATGGTTATTGTGCTGGCGCTGAATCGACGTAAAAAGAATAATTGAAAAATAAGCTAATATAATTACCGACCTATAGCTTCAACGCTATAGGTCGGTTGTTTTTTGTCTAATATTTGCCGTCGGTGGGCATTGCGGTTGACGGTATTGTATCAATAATTTCTATAACACCGCTTCGGCCGTAAAGTGACGGCGTAATTAAAGCAGTGTAGCCTTGTCCCGGGTCACTCGTCCACTCTACTGCTCTTCGCTGAGGTAATGCACAGAGTGAAAACAATGTCATCATAACGCCACCGTGCATAACGGCAGTCGCCTCGAAAACCTCATTTTCCATCATTTTTCGAACCATTAGATTCAGTCCTAAAACGATACGCTGAGTGAAATCGGCTGATGCTTCTCCGTTAGGTGCCCCTGCCTTGCCGGCAGTCCATTCAGTATACCTCGGGTCACCTGCAAGCTCAAAGGCGGTCTTGTTTTCAAAATCCCCAAAATTAAATTCCTTCAATTGCTCAATTACAATCGGCTCAGTCTCGGGGAAAAGCAGTTTACATGTCTCAAGACACCTCTTCAAGGGACTTGTAAACAAAAGCCCGGTTTCGGGCAGCTCACCCTTTAGTCTTACGCGAGTAAGCTCGTCTGCGCCGATTTCGGATAGCCCGAGGTCGGTAACACCAATGTACCTGCCGTCGGAATTGCCCTCGGTCAAACCGTGGCGGATGAAATGTATTCTGTAGGTTCTCATAATCTGCTCCAAATTTTAAAAAATCGCACTAAAATACCGTATACTATTTGTATATTTTCACTGTATACAAATTTTAATTAATATTGTATAATCATTATACTTCGAATAGACGATAAATGCAAGAGAGGTTTAAAAAATGCTTTGTAAATTTCCAAAAATACTGTCTGAGTTGCGTTCAGCTAAGGGTATTTCGCAGAAAAAGGCAGCATCGGAGCTGGGTATCTCCCCTGCTTTGCTTTCACATTATGAGAACGGAATCAGAGAATGCGGACTTGACTTTTTATTAAGGCTTGCGGAATACTATTCGGTTAGCTGTGACTATTTATTGGGCAAAACAACAATTAAAAATCCGATAGTTTACGAAATCGAACAGGAAGCCGCCGCCTTAGACGGAATTTTAAAAATTGCCAAGGAGCATAACGAGGCTGTGCACGAAATATTAAGCAAAATCAGCTCAATTGAAAGCTACAGAATGGCGCGTTCGCTTTGCGACACTGCTTCAAGGAGCAATAGATTTACCTTCGAGTTGGATAATCGAGAATACCGCGACCTATGTAACGGAGCTGTAGGTTGCCTTTACACTAAGCTGTCTGAGCTTGGAAAAGATCGTAAACGTCTGCCGCACGCCGCTGACAATTACAGTGACATCATTGCCTTCGCTGAAAATGAGCTCAAAAAGTATATTTAAAATTCCTATAGTCTGACCGCTGAAATATAATATCAGACTTTATAACCAGCTGATAAAAACCAACCCGACCTAAAGGTTAGCCTTTAAGTCGGGTTAAATTTTATGTTAATTGAACATAAGAAGAAATATTAGGCTTAATCCCACAACTCCCAGTTTCCGCCGTTTTCAATAAAAACAGAGGAAGAACCTTCGCCTTTACTATCACTACCACCATCATAGAAAGGGATAGCGGCGATGTTTTCCTGAGCAAAAAGGGAATGAATTTCCAATTCGGGTTTGATATAAGATTTAATATTCATCGAGGAAACCTCCCATCCTTAAATAATTGTTCACATTAAAGAAATCGTTGTTAATACAAATTATTATATCATATGATTTTCAATATTTCAATAATAATTTTAATTTTTTTTAACTAAGTTCAAAAACGAGCACTTGCTCAAAGTTCATTGTCAAATTCAAAGTATCGTTGCTGCCGACTGTAATATCGGAATTATTGTTTGTATCAACACCGTACTTCAAAGTTGCGGTATAAGAGCCAGTAGCGTTCTCGCCCAATATATCCGTCAAGCTA
>CAJGBX010000086.1 GCA_904501685.1 Clostridiaceae bacterium | reverse complement strand
GTGCGGCACAGAATGATATTGAGAGAAAGAAACTTGCACAGTATAAGGAAAAGATTTCTCTTATCGAGGCTGAAGAAAAGAGACTTGCCGAAATCCAAAAGCAACTATTCACCAAAGGTGCAGTTGAGCCTGCACAAAGAATAAAATGCAGTTTGAGGCAAGGCAGATTTCCAACCGCATTAACATTTATGACCGTCAGCTCCTTAATAATGTAAATCTTGGTTTTATGTAATACAATAATATGAAATATTTAATTATAGAATATATTAGTTTTGAATAATATTGTTATTATTAATATTATTAGTTAATTATGTCAGAATCTTTTTAAAGACTACTAAAACCGAAAATATTAAGGCTTTTTATCTATAAACCTTCCCTCAATTATACAAAACATTAATTTTGTATAATTGTATTAAAATTTTTAAGGCTATCTAATTTTGTTAAATACCCATATTCCCCTTATTAAATAATATAAAAAAATATCACCCAATAGCCTTAACGAGCCATCGGGTGATATTTTTTATAGCTTTGTGCGTACCTGTTTCTCATCAGTTGTGTATAGATTTGTGTTGATGACAAATCGGAATGACCTAAAATTTCCTGAATATCCTTTAACGGCGCACCGTTTTCCAATAAATGCGCAGCAAATGAATGCCTTATTGTATGCGGTGTTATATCCTTTTCAATTTTTGCTTTATCTGCATAATACTTTATAATCTTCCACAATCCTTGACGAGTCAAAGGTTGACCGTTCATATTAGTGAATAGCTCGGTAGTATTATTATCCGATACAACCATTTCCCTAACGTTATTACAGTAGTTGGTCAAAGCTTTTATTGCCTCGGGATAAATCGGTATAATTCGTTCTTGTTTTCCGGTGTGAAGATGCAGAATACCAATTTGAAGATTAATATCAGTGATTTTAATACTAATAAGCTCAGAGACTTTTATTCCGGTAGCATAAAGTAGCTCAAGCATGGCTTTATCTCGGCAACCCTTAAGCTCAGAACTGTTAGGCTGAGATAAAAGTAAAGTAATCTCTCTTGAGGTTAAAATCTCGGGTAATTTCTTTTCGGCTTTAGCTTGCTTAATGTCAGCTACAGGAGAATCGCTTACAAGATCTCTTCCCTTTAAAAACTCAAAATAGCGTCTTAATGAAGCTATTACTCTAGTAGTGGTAGCAGGTGCTTTTCCTGACTTAGTAAGGCTTTGCAAATAATCGGTTATATGTATGGGTTTTACCGACGAAACACTTCTGAGCTTCAGGTTATCACAATATACAGAAAATTGACTTATATCACGCAAATATGACTCCAGTGTGTTACTGGAGCTCTTTTTTACTTCTTTTAAGTAAATTTCAAATTCGTTAATATAAGCCTTCATTTAAACGTCTCTTTTCATAAAATTTATCAGAAATTAAAATATTTTATAAAGCATGATGTAAATGTTGCCTCAGCCAATGATATGACCGCAGAGCATAATATACATAGCAATATCTTTTTTAATAGCATCAGTATTTTCGGCTTTATCACAATTCCTTTGGCTGATACATCTCTAATGCTGTTGCAAAATAATACTGATAGTTCCATACCTTGTGCGGAAAGATAAAGCATTAAAATGCAGTTAGCAATGCAAAACGGTAAAATAATCAGATCAGCAAAGGCTATACCTACAAGCGAGTAATTGCGGTACAAAATACCTGCAATTAACGAAACACCAAACCCTCTTAAGCAGATGATTATCGGTACAGCAATTAAGCCGCTAATTCCAAATGATGAAAAAGAAATTAAGAAAAAATACAAAAAACTTGACAAGAACAGATTGAAGAATAGATTGCCAAATCCTGAGGTTTGTCTGAAATTCAAAAACGATTTAAACCAATTTTCTATAACAGTATCAACTGCAGGGTTTATACCCTTCGCGCTCATTACGCCGAACAGCATTCCTAAAAGCATAATACCAAGCAGAATGAAAAAGTACTTGAATTCTTTAAACCTTTCAAATCCAAACTTAAATTTCAAAGCTTCCCTATCAGCAATTATTTGCATATAATCAAACTCCTCTCAAAGAAAAATATGAGACAAGCTTAAAATATATTACAAATCATTTAAAACACAACATATAGTTGAAATAATTAATTTTAAAAAACATTTATACAATTAATAGATGTTATGTAACCCATTTTCGTTTTTTAAAAATAATTTTGAGGATTAATAATGCAAAATCAAATTAAGATAACAAGCAAAAATCCCCATAAAATCACGCTATAATATTTATACACCAAAAAAATGATTATGTCAACAACATTTTTTAATTATTTATAATCTTTATGTAAACTAATTATGTAAACCACAAACTATTGTGCTATTAAGTTGTTATGTAAACTTATCAATACACTATTTTTATTGTAATTTTTTTATTAATATGTTATACTAAACAAAAGATTTTGAGGTGATATTTTTTGAAAACTGCAATAATTACAGGCGGAGCCACCGGTATTGGTGCTTCGGTCTCTGCAATCCTTGCCGAAAACGGATATAATTGTGTAATATCCTATAATACTTCTGAAGAAAGAGCATTTGCTCTATCTTCTAAGTGCAATTCTTTGAATTTCAGCACAGTACCGTTCAGGTGTGATGTAACGAATAGCGCTGATGTTGATAATTTATTTAAATTTACCGTTGAAAAATTCGGCAAGGTTGATTTAGTTGTTTCAAATGCAGGTGTTGCTGAGCAGAAGCTCATTACAGAAATTAGCGATAATGATTGGGACAAAATGCTTGCCGTAAACCTTACGGGGTGCTTTAACTGTTGCCGTGCTGCTGCAAGGGTTATGGTTCCTTTACATAGCGGTAATATTATTAACATTTCTTCAATGTGGGGTATTGCCGGTGCTTCTTGCGAGGTGCATTATTCCGCTTCTAAAGCCGGTGTAATCGGTCTTACAAAGGCTTTAGCTAAGGAACTGGCGCCTAGTAACATTCGTGTCAACTGCATAGCTCCCGGTGTCATTATGACTGATATGCTTAAAGGCTTTTCTTTAAACGAGCTTGAAGAATTGCGAGACGCTACTCCCCTATCCCGTTTAGGAACTCCTGATGATATTGCTGAAGCTGTCTTATTCCTTAGTTCAGATAAGGCTTCGTTTATCACAGGACAGGTTTTAAGCGTTGACGGTGGATTTATACTTTAATCCTCAATTGATGCACCGTAATCGAAAATTTCACCTGCAATATTACTTCCCGGGTATTCAATAACATTTGTATATGCATCGGGAACCTTACCTACTATCACCGTTTCTGCTAAGATATACTCGGTATAAAAGCTACCTGATGAACGGTACCAGGGCATTACAAAATAAACCTCACTTCTTATTCCGAGAGTTATTTGATGCAGGGTTTGATTTATTCCCGATGAAGTAAATTTACTTTTTATGTCCGAATATACTACAGAGCTTATTTGCATCGTGATACTTATTGTGGGCCCTTTGTTATTTAAGAATTGATTTCCGGTAAGCGTGCCAACCGGAATTTTCATTGTTATGCTGTTTTCTGCATTTATTGCAGTTTGGATTTTTGTAATAATTCCTGCTTTTAGCTTTGTGAACTCAACAGTATTAAACTCAACAGACGTCACCGAACTGTCATCTGCAGTATTAATTGTCATTAAATCGGTATATTTTATACCATTTTCCTCTAAGTAATCATACACCGTTTGATTTATAACAGTGTTTGATAATATCTTTGCCTTTGATACGGCATAATTATTTATAAGTACTCTAAGTCTTTTATCACCCTCTATGGTGAGTGCAATCAACAGAATTATCACAAGTAAAACGGCAACTATCCTAATCGGATTTTTATATTTTGATATAAAAACACCTCCCAAAAACATACTACGCGTAAATTTTTGGAAGGTGTTTATTAATTTTATATTTTATAAAAGCTTTTGATTGTTTCAACCACCTTTTCAATACCAAGGCTACTGTTTATTGCAAGATCAAAGTTTTTAAGTTCACCCCATTTTTGATGAGTATAATAATTGTAATAGGATGCACGACGTTTATCTGTCTTTTTAACAAGCTCGGCAGCCTTTGACTCAGGGATACCTAAACGCTTAGCTACATTCTCTGTGCGGATATCCTTATCACAGTGAATAAATACGTTTAAAACATCATTTCGGTCCTTTAAAACATAATCCGCACAACGACCCAGAATGATGCAAGGACCCTTGTCAGCCAATTGCTTAATTATATCGCTTTGAGAAATGAACAATCGGTCGTTAAGGGGTAAATTCGGCACGCCTAAGGAGGTAGCACCTGCATAAGAATATGTATTTAAAGACAAAGAATAAAGCAAACTGTTTGTTGCCTTTTCATCGTACTGTTCAAGTATTTCAGGACTGATACCGCTTTGTGTAGCAGCATACTCAATAAGCTCTTTATCGTAAAAAGGAATACCTAATTCCTCCGATAAACGTTTTGATATTTCTTTTCCGCCACATCCGAATTGTCTGCCGATAGTAATAATTGATTTCATAAGCATGCCTTTCATATGTATTTATCAGTGATATATATGCCTTTCAATAATATTATAGCATTATGTTTTTTAAAAATAAAGAGAAATTATAATATAATTAAAAAAATAATTGACATTGATTTTTTTAAATGTTATAATACCCAAGTGTCAAAGATGATGCATCAAAATTTTGCGGGTGTGGCGGAATTGGCAGACGCGCTAGACTTAGGATCTAGTGTCACGCACGTGCAGGTTCAAGTCCTGTCACCCGCACCAAAAATCCTGAATGCGAATGCGTTCGGGATTTTTACTTTTTAGTTATATTATACCGTTTTACAGAATATTAACTTATTCTTTCGCTCATAATAAACTCAAATTAAGGGGTGTTATTTATGAGTGCTGAAAAATTGAAAAAAAGTGATTTTGGTACTAAAGATAAAATTGGTTATTTAATCGGTAACATCGCAAATGACTTCACTTTTGTATTTGCGAGTCTTTATTTACAGGTTTTTTACACCGACGTATTAGGTATAAACGCCGGTATAGTCGGCACTATGTTTATTATTGCCAGAATAGTTGATGCATTCACAGATACGCTGATGGGACGGATTGCTGATAAGCTGAGCTTTAAAAACGGAAAATTCAAGCCGTGGCTATTATACATCTGCGTTCCGGTTGCTATTGCATCATTTTTAATGTATCAGTCGTCCTTAGCAGGTGCTTCGATGATTGTAAAAATACTCTATATGTTTATAACATATCTTTTTTGGGGTAGCGTTTGTTATACTGCTATCAATATTCCCTACGGTTCAATGGCGTCGGTTATGAGCAGTGAGGCAGATGACAGAGCTTCTCTTTCAACATCAAGAGGCATAGGTTCAATGGTGCCGCAAATAGTAATTGGTGTTATTTTGCCGATTTTTTTATTTAAAACTCTTCCGGACGGCACAAGAGGTGTAAATGCAGCCGCCTTCCCTATTTTGGCTATGATCTTAGGTTTAATTTCGGTTGTCTGTTATTTAGTATGTTATTTCTTATGCACTGAACGTGTGAAACCCAAAAAAGAAAACTTGAAAGCAGC
>CAJGBX010000085.1 GCA_904501685.1 Clostridiaceae bacterium | reverse complement strand
TAGTCGAAAAGTTACACAGTCAAGGTGCAGAGGTTACATCAATTATCGGCTTTAGAAATAAGGAATTGGTTATTTTAGAGGATGAGTTTAAAGTAGCCTCTGACCATTGTTTTTTAGTTACCGATGACGGCAGCTACGGTGAAAAAGGTAATGTTTGCCATCCGCTAAATGAAATGCTAAATAACGGTGAAGTGTTTGACGAAGTTATCGCAATTGGCCCTATAGTTATGATGAAGTTTGTTGTAGAAGCCGTTCGTCCGTTTGGTATACCCTGTACAGTTTCAATGAATCCGATTATGATTGACGGTACCGGTATGTGCGGCGGTTGCCGTTTGACCTTGAACCAAGACGGTAAAAAATTTACTAAATTTGCCTGTGTTGACGGTCCGGATTTTAACGGCTATGAGGTTGATTTTGACGAGGCAATGTCAAGAGGCAGTATGTACCGCGATTTTGAGCGTCATAGCTATGAAAATACCTGTAACCTCTTTAAAAAGAAGGTAGTTAAATGAAGCCGAATATGAGTTTGATTAAAAATGAGATGCCTACTCAGGAGCCTGAGTTAAGAGCACATAATTTCTGTGAAGTCGCTTTAGGATATGATGAGGCAATAGCTATAGATGAGGCATTGCGTTGCCTTGAATGTAAGAATCCGACTTGTGTATCTGGATGTCCTGTAAATATTCAGATTCCTGAGTTTATTAAAAAGGTTAAGGTTGGCGATTTTGAGGGTGCTTATGAGGTTATCAGCAAAACGTCGACTTTACCTGCTGTTTGCGGTCGTGTTTGTCCTCAGGAGAAGCAATGTGAGGCAAAATGTGTAAGAGGAATTAAGGGTGAGCCGGTCGGCATCGGACGACTTGAGCGTTTTGTTGCCGATTGGCATAATGCTCACAGTGATAAGGTGCCTTTAACTGCCGAAAGTAACGGCAAAAGGGTTGCAGTTGTTGGCTCGGGTCCTTCAGGACTTACCTGTGCCGGCGATTTAGCAAAAATAGGTTACAAGGTTACCGTTTTTGAGGCATTACATTTAGCGGGCGGTGTACTTGTTTACGGTATTCCCGAATTCAGACTTCCGAAGTCAATAGTCCAAAAAGAGGTTGACAACTTGATAAAAATGGGTGTTGACATTGAAACCAATATTGTTATCGGTAAGACACTGACGATTGATGAAATTTTTGAAATGGGCTATGAGGCCGTATTTATCGGTTCGGGCGCCGGCCTGCCTAAATTTATGGGTATTCCCGGTGAAAGCTTAAAGGGTGTATATTCTGCTAATGAATTTTTAACACGTTCAAACCTTATGAAGGCATATAAAGAGAATCCGATTACACCTATTATGAAGGGTGGCAGGGTTGCGGTTGTTGGCGGCGGTAATGTTGCTATGGATGCTGCGCGTACTGCCTTGCGCTTAGGTGCCGATAAGGTTTATGTTGTTTACCGACGTTCCTTAGAGGAGCTTCCTGCACGCCGCGAAGAGGTTGAGCATGCAATGGAAGAGGGAATTGAATTTATGCTTCTTAATAATCCCGTTGAAATTTTAGGATACGAAGAACAAGGAAAACAGGATTATAAAACCGGCTTTGTAAGGGCAATTAAATGTGTCAAGATGGAATTAGGCGAGCCCGATGAAAGAGGACGCCGTCGTCCAATAGAAATTCCCAACAGCGAGTTTATTTTGGATGTAGATACTGTTATAATGTCAATAGGAACATCTCCTAATCCGTTGATAAAATCAACTACTGTAGGACTTGAGGTTAACCAAAAAGGCGGTATAATAGTAGAGGAAACTACCGGTCAAACTTCTATAGAGGGTGTTTTTGCCGGTGGCGATGCCGTTACCGGAGCCGCGACAGTAATTTCGGCTATGGGTGCAGGTAAGGTTGCCGCAAATGCAATTGATCAATATTTATCAAAGAGGTAATAATTATGGAAATTACAGTAGGACTTAAAGGTACTGTTACAGCAACAGTAAATGATACCAATACCGCAAAAACCGTCGGCTCGGGTTCCTTGGATGTTTTTGCAACACCTATGATGGTGGCACTGATGGAAAAAGCGTCCTGTGTTGCTATTGAAAATAATCTTGAGGAAGGCTTTACCACAGTAGGCACATTGGTAAATGTTGAGCATTTAAGTGCAACACCGGTCGGTATGGTTGTTACAGTCGAAAGTGTTGTCACTGCTGTTGACGGACGTAAAATCAGCTTTGAGGTTATAGCTTATGACGAGGCCGGAATTATCGGCAAGGGAACTCATGACAGATTTATAGTAAATGCAGAAAAATTTATCGCAAAAACCTATTCTAAAAAGAATTAAAATCAGGACCTCCGGCTAGCCGGAGGTCCTGATTTATTGTTTTTTTATAAAACTTATTTTTCTAATAAAACTTTCATAATATCCGGTCCGTGGTCATAATAGATGCCGGTTGCTGCTGCGGTTTCCTCGGTGAAGGTATCAACGCCGCTTGCAGGCTTGGTATTGTCGTAAATCATAAAGGGTACGGGGTCACGTGCGTGGGTCATAGTTATCAGCGGAGTAGGGTGGTCAGGCATAATAAGTATACGGTATTCACCGTATTTTTCAAGCTCATCAATCAGCGCACCTAAAATACGTTGGTCAATAAGCTCAATTGCCTTAACCTTGTTTTCAGCCTCACCTCTGTGACCGCATTCATCCGGTGCCTCTACATGGAGATAAACTAAATCGTTTTTCTTAAATAGCTCCTTAGCGGCATTAGCTTTGCCTTCAAAATCAGTATCTATGTAGCCGGTTGCACCCTCAACCTCGGCAACATTACATTTTGCAAGCTTGCCGATACCTTTTATTAGATCAACCGCCGAAACGATACCTGCCTTTACACCGAATTTATCCTCAAAGCTGCACATCTGCGGCTTTGTGCCCTCACCCCAAAGCCAAATTGAATTAGCAGGACGCTTGCCTTCGGCTATTCTTTTTAGGTTTACAGGATGGTCTTTTAGTACAGCAACACTTTTTTTCATTAAGTCAATCAGTGGTGCGGCATTAGTGTGATTGCTCAAATATTCACCGATAACACGACCTGAGATATCGTGAGGAGGTGTCATATTACCTAAATCAACAGTGCCGTTCTTTACAACGAGACAGTGACGGTAACTGACACCGGCATAAAATGAATAAATCTCATTGCCAAACGCCTCTTGAACCGACTTTATAATCTCGGCGGCTTCGGCAGAGGAAATATCACCGGCAGAATAATCAAGCATTGTCTTGTCTTCATATTTTTCCTCATCCGAAAGGGTTACAAGGTTGCAACGAAGGGTTACATCTGTATCGGTCAAATTAATACCGATGCTTGCCGCCTCAAGCGGTGAACGTCCGGTGTAGCACTCTTGAGGGTCATAACCCATAACAGAAAGATTGGCAACATCACTTCCGGGTTTTAAATTGTCGGCAACGGTCTTAGCAAGACCAACGGTAGATGTCTTTGCCAAGCGGTCCATATTAGATTTATTTGCCAACATCATTGGAGTTTTTCCGCCTAAAGCTTCAAACTTATAGTCGGCCATTCCGTCACAAAGTAAAACTAAATATTTCATATTAGAAATCTCCTTATTAAATTACAATACTGATTAAAGCGGCAATAGCAGGCATAGTTACCATTGAAAGCAATGTCGTAACCGAAACAAGCTTGCTTGCGTATACGGCATCACCGTTATAACGTTCCGCAAAAATATTTGCCATTGCTGCTGCAGGTGTAGATGCACTAATAATCAAAACAGTAGCCGCAGGAATAATTATATCGGACGGTAAAATTCCTGAAATACTAATCAGTTTCATTATTGTTAAAACACCGAGCGGTATTAAAATTAACCTTATTATAATAAACAAAGGCAAATATTTATCCTTGAACATTTGCTTGAAATCTGCCTCGGCAAGACGTATACCAATCATCATCATTGAAAGAGGCATTACGGTTGATTTCAGTAAAAAAAGAACGTCATTTTTGACAACAGGAACAAGGAAATTATTGATGATTGGTGTTAAAACTGCAGGCATCGTGCAAAGTCC
Source organism: Clostridiaceae bacterium (assembly GCA_904501685.1). GTDB lineage: Bacteria > Bacillota > Clostridia > Oscillospirales > Acutalibacteraceae > UMGS172. Next base: position 1,590 of record CAJGBX010000085.1, on the reverse strand, counting down.
TGCAATTAAATAAAGCACGAGTCCGATAAATGTCGGAATTGTAGCAGGATTTATGAGCATCTTTTTTATTGAAATGTATGACTTATCGTTGGTAAAGAGATAGCATCCGAAAGACCAGTTAAAGATATTAAAGGCAACCACATAAAAGGTTGCATATACGGCGGCTTCAGGACTGATAAGCTCTGAAATCAGCGGTATTCCCATAAATCCGGCGTTGGTAAAAACCGTAGCAAATCGTAAAATGGTGCGTTGCTTTTCGGGCGCTTTTTTATAAAGTGTAAAGGCAATTATAAAGTATATAAGGTGAAATATAATTGCAAAAATAAGTACACATAATGAGGTTATCAGAGTACGACTGTTAAAATCAACCTCTAAAAAGCTATAGATTATCATGGCCGGTTGAGTAAGATAAATTACAGTGTCACCAAAACCTTTGGCCATTTTTGCATCCAGCTTATTCGCCTTTTTCATTATAAATCCCATAATAACCAAAACGGTCATTAAAAAGACTTTTTGTACTAAAACATCCAAACCGTACATACTAAAACCTACTATATTAAATAATTAACATTATAATACACCCTAAAAGTAAAATTTTCAATACCTATATATTACGATTTTGCAGAATTATTTTAATGTATTTTTTAATAAAATTATTTAAAGGAGCGGTTGGCCGCTCCTTTACGGTTTGTATAAATTACTATAATGATATAAAACTATGCACAAAACCTATGCCGCCCGATTGTTTTAATCAAAGGTCGGCTCCAAATCCATTTACTTGTAGCGGTTTTCGGATTGAAATAATAAATCGCACCACCACTTGGGTCAAGACCATTCAATGCATCTCTTGCCGCTTTGTAAGCACTGTCTTCAACAGGTTTGTCAAACTGACCGTCGTCTATGCAGGAAAAAGCATTCTTCTGATATATAACTCCCGAAATCGAATTTGGAAATGACGGATGTTCAATTCTATTCAATACAACTGCACCTACTGCTACCTGACCTAAATACGGTTCACCTCTTGCTTCAGCCGATATCAATCGAGCAAGTAAACGGTAGTCGGCAGAGGAATATCCGTTGTTCGAACCGTTAGTCGAGGTGTCCTCACCGGTAGGCAAGCCGATTAATTCCAAGGTCTTCTTTCCGCAAATTCCGTCAGGGGTAATGTTGTGTGCTTTTTGAAATTTAATTACCGCCGCACGAGTTTTGGTTCCGTATATTCCGTCAACACTGCCTTTGTAGTAGTCCCATTCCTTAAGACGTTGTTGTATTTGTCTGACCTCGTTACCTCGTGAGCCTATACTTGAAAAACCGGCAGCTGATGTGTAAAGCAACGCCATAAATAATGTTATAATCAATATAGATGAAATTAAGTGTTTAATTCTCATTTTTGTACGTCCTATTATTAATATTTTTGACTTTAATAACAGTTTTTCCTGACAAAATCAACATATACAAAAGAGTTTGCTAATTAAATATAAAATTACGTCAAATTTTCTTAAAAATCAGCAAAAAAAGTGTTGACAAATAGGAAAGTGTGTGGTAATATAATCGAGCGCCTCAAGGGAAGCCCTGCTAAAAGGGTGGAGC
>CAJGBX010000084.1 GCA_904501685.1 Clostridiaceae bacterium | reverse complement strand
TTCTGACGGCAGAAGCTCACCGTCTTTTTCGGTACATAAGAGTTTTAATGCGAGCTGCTCAACATGACCAAAGGATAAAATGTTATTTTGAATCAGTAAATTATAATATTCTTCCGAATATTCACGAACAAGACCTATAAGAATCTTGATTTGCTTTTCTGCAAGCTTAAGCTGTTCAATAAACTGTACTTCGGTTCCTTGTAAATTAGACTTTATTGAATCTACAGATTTCTTACATTTTTCCTTAATAGCCTTAACCTTTAAGTACAATTCTTGATTTGACCATTGTTTTTGCTGAGGTGTATATGGCGTTTTATAGTTGCAGGATAATTCGTAAAGTCTATCCCATTCCTTGAAAGAAGCAGCATCAATCATCATTTGAACATATTCAATAGCCTCAGAAAAAGATGCTATGATTTTTTCAGAATGTTCAACATTGACCGCTTCTCGAATAATAAGATTAAACTGCTCCTTAATGAGCTCGATCTTGCTTAAAGCATCGTTAAAAATGATATCAGCAAACAAGTTTTCTTTGATATTATAATTACTGTAGCTATCCAAAATATCGCTAAACCATTTATGCGGCTTGGACATACAAAGACCGGCATCATAAATATCAGTTATTGCCTCCGACAAACCTAAATCGTTTGTGTAAATATTAAAGCTATCACATAAATTTATAAAATCATCATCAGGATTTTTAAAATGTCGTGACAAAACGGATTTAATTGCCCTCTCGCTTAAATATGCAGTATCAGCTTTTGTTGCAACAGCAAAATCGGGAGAAATGCCAAGCACGCCGAAATTTTTTCGCACCAAATCAATGCAAAAAGAATCAATTGTACAAATTTTTGCATTTTTAAGCAGTAGCTTTTGCTTTAAAATATATGTATTTCCGGGATTCTCGGCTGCTTTAATGTCTAACTCCTTAGCAATTCTTGTCCTCATTTCAAGAGCAGAAGCATTAGTAAATGTGACAATAAGCAAGCGATCAATAGTAGCCTTATCGTTTGCATCACAAACACGCTCAATAACACGCTTTGATAAAACAGCAGTTTTACCTGAACCGGCCGCGGCATAAACCAAAATTGTACCCTTGCCGTAAACAGCATTTTTTTGTTCATTGGTTAATTCAATTGCCATTTTTATCCTCCAGCTCTTTTATTATAAGCTTAAGTGCCTCATTATTCTTACATTCAACGCCTTCATTAGGCTTTAATTGTGAAGAAATGCGACAAACAGAACGGTAATCACAATATTTGCACTCACTGTTATTACCCACCTTTAACGGTATCGGCTCAATATTTCCGTCCATTATGGCACTGCCGATTCTTTGCAGAATTAACTCAAGATAATTAAATATAATTCTAAAGGATTCCTCTGAAACAAGTGCCTCTGAGCTATAGAACGAATTGCCGTTAGGCCTTATATGTGCCGGTATGATTTTACCCTCAAGTGATAATTCCATCTGCCTTAAAATACTTTCATCATCGTTCAAAAGACCGGTCATTTTGACAAAAGTTGAATCATCAGTGTCGGCCTGACGGTGTGCCGGAAAATAAAGTACACCGGCGGGAATATTAGCTTTAATTAGCTCATTACCGTTTTTGATAACCGAGTACAAATACAAAAGCATTTGCAAATCCCTTCCGTTTAAAACCTCAGATAATTTAAAGCTATTAGCCTTTGAGCCGGTCTTATAATCAACAACCCTTAGCTTTCCGTCATCAGTTGAATCAACACGGTCAATTTTACCCTTTAAAGCTACAGTGATACCTCTATCGGTTTTAACCTCTATACTTGTAACACCTGTATTGTCACCTACATTAAGCTCACAAAATCTTGGCTTAAAATCACTTTGAGCAAACTCATTATTTAAGGCGATTGCCAAGCCGGTTACAGTATCCTTAATCACCTCAAGCATAAAGTTGAATTTTTCACCCAAGGCTTCCCTTTCGCTCACAACAGCAGATATATACTCATCACAAAGGGTGCATATTTCGTTAGAAATATCGTCTTCATCCAATCTACCGATATCGTTAAGGTGATTTTTAACAAATTTTTCTAAGCAATAATGGACAATATTTCCTCGAGTCAGTGGGTCAAAATCTACTCTTTCACGCGTCTCGGCATTTAAGCCGTATTTTGCAAAAAACTTAAATTTACAGCCGGAAAATACATCAACCTTTGAGGCTGATAATCTCAATTCCTCACCGTATAAGCCTGAAGCTGATTCTCTTGAAATCCTGGGCTCTGAGCTATTGATATAGCGCTCTATACCTGCTATTCTATATGAATAAGCATCATCCTTAGAAAAATATTCTTTTAAGGAATTTACATCTTCATTATCGAACGAATAGCTTTCGGTAAGCTTTTTGAATGCCGACTCCTTGGTTTCTACAAGCTCCTTTGTGAGCTGTCCTGTATAGCTTAATTGCCTAAGTTCAGTAAAATGCTTTAATATTGCAGTAAGCTCGATGGAAGGCTCGAGATCGCTGCCGTTTTTAGCAACCTTTGCATATGTTAAAAACAGTCTTTCAGTTGCCGAAGCAGCAGCAGAATAAAATAAAAATTTCTCATCAAGACAGTCAGCTATACCAAAATCAGATATTTCCAAATCATTTAATATCATACTCTGTCGCTCTGACAAAGTTAGCAGTCCGTCATCGTTTAATGCAGCCGGAAATAAATCCTGATTAACGCCGATAACAAATACACACTTTGGTCTGAAGGCCCGGATTCTGTCGGCAGTTCCGTATACAATTTGATCCTTTGTTTGAGGAATTTCACCTACTGTTTCATAACCTAAAACTGCTGATAAAATCTCAATAAATTCATTTCCGTTGATTTTTCTATCGCTCAAAGACATAACAATTTTATCAAATGCCTTAATAACTATATCATATCCGTTAATTTGATATTCGGCATCTGAAAAATTACCGCTGTTTTGTAGCTCATCAGTAAGTTTTTTAAGACATTCAACGGTATTATAATCGTCAAACAGCTTGAAAATTGCTCTGCAAATTTCCTCGGCAGTACCGTTAAGATTATTTTTAAAATTCTTAAGCGGAGAAATTACTTGTTTTCTTAAATTATCAAGCTTTTCGGTATCCTCATTTATTTTATGAAGCTTTTCCTCAGAAATATCAACCGAGGTCAGACCGTTTTGATTCATTGTCCAATTATCAAGCCATTTTTTGCCGTCAATACTCCAAATATAAGCATAGTTTTCAAGCTTGACCGTATCCTGCTTAGATACAAATGTAAGTCCCGTTTTAAGTAATTTTAAAATATCCTCAGTATTGAAGCTGATAGCTGCTTTAATTGCAGAAATAATGAATGTAGATATAGGTAAATCTAACGCCGAAATACGCCTGTCACAGAAGCAAGGAAGCTCGTAGTAGTTGGCGTATTCGTCAATTATATCCTTATAAGTGTCATTTCTTGATATAATTACAAAATCACGGTAACGGTAATTTTCCGTTCTTACAAGTCGGTGGATTGTATTCATACAGAAATCAATTTCGCTGAAAACACTGTCAGCTTTAGTCACCTGAATATTTTGACAATTTGTATCAAAAACTTCAACAGACTTGTCCGATAAAAACAACTCAAGCTCTTGTAAATCAGAGGATAATGAATTTAAATTATTTAAATAAACCGGCTCATCAACTTCAACCGAATGTGAAAGTGCTAAGCTTTTAAGACGGTTGGCAGTATTTTTAATATTTTTGAAAATATCAGTTTCATTTTCAGGTATTAAGCTATCGCAGCAAAGTGTTACATAAGTATTCTCACTACCTGCTATAACACGCTCGAGTAATTTAAACTGAATTGCCGTAAAACCTTTAAATTCGTCTATAATAAAGGTTTTGCCGCTAAAATACGAATTATCTTTCATTCCAGTAAGGGTACGTTCAATTAAATCAAGAGGGTCAATAAAACGCTCTTTTAACAAAGCGTTATATGCCGATAAAATTATACTTAAATCCTGCAATTTAAATTTTGAGTTTTCATTTTCGGTTATTAACGCTATCCGATTCAGGTCGTCTGAGGTTATATTTGCCTGCTTAAATTCAGTAATTGCAGACATCATCTTTTTAATAAATGCCGAAGAATTATAATATTTTGCATATAATTTAAGGTTGTCCTTTACCGAGGCTATTGCTTGTCCTAAAAGAATAAAGCGTGTACCGTCATCAACATTTACACCTGCAAAACCGCCAATTTCTGACTGAATGGCATCACAAAGTCCTGTAAAGCTCAATATTTCGACCTTATTCGAATGCTTTGGACCTAATTCATTCAGTAAAAGCCGCTGACATTCAAAATTAAATTGCTCAGGAACAAGCACAACTGCATTTTTGTCATCGTTAACTAAGCTTTTTATCAAATTAAGACAATATTCAGTTTTTCCGCTTTTTTTACGTCCTAAAATAAGCTTTAACATTCCTAAACTCCTTAAATTAAACTATATTATCATTCTCATTAAAAGTAAACCTAATACACCAGGTATCCCAAAGGTTGCTGACGAGCCTAATGTCCATGCATTAACCGGTATTCCGACACCACTGAAGCCGGATAATAAATTAACTACGGTGAACGTAATAATACCGATAAGAGCCGATAATAAAACAGTTCTAATGATTTTACCGTTTTTATATGAAAAGTATAATAACAATAGTACATAAACTACCAAAATAATTATAAAACATATCTTTAGTATTTGCAAGTTATATTCCTCTTTCTATATTACAATAATCTTTGTACCAAATATGGTACTATGGTGATAAATAATATAATATTTATACTGTAATACTTATTATATTAAAAAGAATATTATGCAAAAAAATAAAGCAGACCATAAGGTCTGCTTTAAATACTTAGTAAATATTATTTTGCGGCAATCGCGAAGATATTGGCAACAACTGCAAGTACAAAAAAGGCAATTGCAAAATATTTTGTCATACGAGCAAGTCTGGAATCCCAATCTCTTGCCTTGTTCTTTGAAAGGAAGGTGTCAATACCACCGGAAATTGCACCGATACCGTTACGACGACCCTGCTGAAGAAGAACAACTGCTATAATAATTAATGAAGAAATAATCATTAAAATGCCAACAATAATCTGACCAATACCCATTTTTAAACTCCATTCTTCCGACAATAAATCGGTTATACATAATTCAAGCTCAGTTATTGTATCACAACTTCGCGAAAAATGCAAGTATTATTTTACATTGGATGAACTTTATTTACAGAATCAGCGTTTTCAGCATCAACCTTATACTTTTTGTTGGCTCTCTTTTCAAAGAAATCAACAGCCACCTTCGGGAACTGTGCATAAGATAAAACATCCTCATCCTGTTCAGACCACTTGGCACATTCCCTCTTAAGAGTTTCCAATTCAGGCTCAAGCAAATCAGCAGGACGGCAGGTAATCGGCTCCTCGTCACCGATGATTTTCTTCTGAAACTCAGGGTCAATCGGCATCGGTGTAGTACCATATTCGCCTCTGACAACACCCTTAAATTCCTTAGTTACCATCTTGTAGCGCTCACCTAAAATTACGTTATAAACAGCCTGCGTACCGACAATCTGTGATGACGGAGTAACAAGCGGAGGATATCCGCAATCAGCTCTAACCTTCGGAACCTCTTCTAAAACCTCGGTAAGCTTATCTTCCTTACCTGCCTGTTTTAACTGAGACAAAAGGTTGGAAAGCATACCGCCGGGCACCTG
>CAJGBX010000083.1 GCA_904501685.1 Clostridiaceae bacterium | reverse complement strand
TCAACCTCTCAGTCCGGCTACCGATCGTCGACTTGGTGAGCCGTTACCTCACCAACTATCTAATCGGACGCGAGTCCATCATTCAGCGGATTGCTCCTTTGGTATCTAAAGGATGTCCTAAAGATACATTATGCGGTATTAGCAGTCGTTTCCAACTGTTGTCCCCCTCTGAACGGCAGGTTACTCACGCGTTACTCACCCGTCCGCCACTAAGTTTACTCTCTCTTTGACCGAAATCTCCGTGAAAGCAAACTCCGTTCGACTTGCATGTGTTAGGCACGCCGCCAGCGTTCGTCCTGAGCCAGGATCAAACTCTCTGAAAAATTATATATTATGCTCTTGAATTAAGAACTTAATACCTTCTCAAAGCTTAATCGCTTTTACTCATTCCAACACTTGCGTGTTATCCTGTTTTATTACTTGAGTTTTTACTCAAAAAAATTTAAGGGTCCTATTTCTTAATAGTTATCGTTGTTTAATTTTCAAGGTCCGCTTACGCCCTCTCGCTCTGCCCTTTTAGCAGGGCTTCCCTTGAGGCGCTCGATTATATTACCACACACTTTCCTATTTGTCAACACTTTTTTTCTTAAAAATTCAATTTTTTTTATTTTCTTTTAAAAGTGCTCCAAACCCTTATTCCTGCGGTATTCCCGAGACATTTCGATTATGCCCGAGTTTTAGTGCTTTTATACATTACAGTACACATTATATTGTTAATTTTTGGGATTCGGCAGCCAATCTGCCTTACTTTTGTAAAGCATTGCTTCCGGATTTAAATTCAGTGACGTTCATACCTGTAAAATGCAAATTTATATTAAAATAAATTCACTATTGAAAAATTCAATGCTTTACATTATAATATATAAATAATTTATATTGGAATTTTCCTTACATTATATATAGGACAATTTGGAGGTTATTATGGAATACACATTTTCGGGTCCGGTGGCAGATTTAAAGCCGTCGGCCATTCGTGAAATATTGAAATTCACTTCTATGCCGGGATACATTCCCTTTGCGGCAGGCAACCCTGCTCCCGAGGCCTTACCGACCGATACCGTTGCCAAAATTTCGGCCGAAATACTATCCACTCGTCCGATTGACGCCTTGCAATACTCGGTGACCGAGGGCTATATGCCTTTGCGTACCCATTTAAAGGAATATATGAAGTCCAAGCACAATGTAGGCAATGAGAATGACGAGATTATCATCACCTCGGGCGCACAGCAGGTTATGAACCTTGCTACAATGGTTCTTTGCAACCGCGGTGATACCGTTATTTGTGAAAATCCGAGCTTTATCGGCTCGCTGAACGCTTTCAGAGCTTTTGGCGTGAACTTAGTCGGTGTTGACATTGACGCTGACGGAATGAATATAGAAAAATTGGAGGAAACTTTAAAGCTTAACCCCAATGCCAAGTTTATTTACACAATTCCTACCTTCCAAAATCCGTCGGGTACCTGTATGAGCTTACCGAAGCGCAGGGCGCTTTATGAGCTTGCCAAGAAGTACGGTGTGCTGATTTTGGAGGATAATCCGTACAGTGACACCCGTTTCAGAGGCGAAGAGCTTCCGACAATTAAGAGTATGGACACCGACGGTATCGTAATCTATGCCGGCACCTTTTCTAAGGTTATTTCTCCGGGACTGAGGGTTGGTTTTACAATTGCACCTAAGGAAATCGTGCAGAAAATGGTAGTGTGCAAGCAGACAAGCGACGTTCATACCGGTATTTTCAGTCAGATGATTTGCCACGAGTTTATGACCGGGTACGACTATGAGGCTCACCTTGACCGCAACCGCGAGGTTTACCGCAAAAAATGTGACCTTATGACGGGACTTATTGACGAGCATTTGGGCAACTATGTTTCATATGTAAAACCCGAGGGCGGTTTGTTTATTTGGCTCGAGCTACCGGAAAACGCCGATATGGTTGACTTCTGTAAGGCGGCGGTCAACAACAAGGTTGCCACCGTGCCGGGCACCGCCTTTACCGCCGACGTCAATGCACAAAGCCACTGCTTTAGGGTTAACTATTCCACACCCACCGACGAACAGATAATAAAGGGTATGGAGATTTTAGGTCAAACCGCTAAGGAATTTTTTAAGTAATATTTTTAGGAGAAAATTATGGAAATTAATAACGCACCTCAGAAAAAGAGGGCTTTGAGCTTTATCCAGTCAAGCGGTATGTTCACATTGGGCAACTACCTCGGTGCCGTTAAGAACTGGAACAATATGCAAGAGGAGTTTGAGTGTGTTTTCGGTATTGCCGACCTGCACTCGATTACCGTCCGTCAGGACCCTGCAACCTTACGCAAGCAGATTTATTCTGCTGCTGCAATGCTCTTAAGTACCGGTCTTGACCCCGAAAAGAGCTTGATTTTTATGCAGTCGCACGTTGCGGCTCATTCGCAGTTGGCTTGGATTTTAAACTGCTACACCCAGTTTGGCGAGCTTTCAAGAATGACACAGTTTAAGGACAAATCTCAAAAGCACTCCGACAATGTCAATGCAGGTCTTTTTACATACCCTGTTTTAATGGCGGCCGATATTTTGCTTTACAAGCCCGACTTGGTTCCGGTGGGCGCCGACCAAAAGCAGCATTTAGAAATTGCGCGCGACATTGCAAAGCGGTTTAACGGTATTTACGGTGATGTTTTCACCATTCCTGAGCCGTACATTCCGCCGATTGGCGCCAAGGTTATGTCCTTGCAGGAGCCGGAGAAGAAAATGTCGAAATCGGACGAAAACGAAAATGCGAAAATTCTTTTAACCGACTCTCCCGATGCCATTATGCGCAAGTTCAAGCGTGCGGTAACTGACTCTGAGGCAAGGGTCTGCGTGGGTGAAAACAAGCCCGGCATCAACAATCTTATTGAGATTTATTCCTGTATCACCGGCAAAACTGCCGATGAGATTACCGCCGAATTTGAAGGCAAGGGCTACGGTGACTTTAAATTGTCTGTCGGTGAGGCGGTTGTTGAGGAGCTCAGACCCGTTCAGGAGAAATATAATATGTATATTTCGGATAAGGCTCAGCTCGAAAAAATCTACAAAGAGGGTGCCGAAAAGGCACAGTATGTTGCACGCAAAACCCTTTCCAAGGTAATGAAAAAGGTCGGCTACGTGCTGTAACAGGTATAATTTTAAGTGTAAAAATAAGAATTTAAGCAGGTCAAGTACCCGTAAGGATACTTGACCTGCTTTTTGCTTTGCTGTTAAATATTATAATACTCTAATAATATTTTTGCATTTCTTTATAGCGTAATCAAGGGCAATTTTGGTGCCGCTTTTACGGATGATTGGGGCGTTTGGTTTGTTATAGTAAACTATACAATAACAACTTTTATCTATCATTTCGTAATTACGCTCTACATAGACGGCTCGGCCTGAGTTAACTATCTTTTCAGGGTAATAGGTGTCCTCATAGCCTTCCAGCAAGTAGTTCTTATACTGTTCACTAATATCCGGATATTCTGCCCGTACATAAATTCGTTTTATGTTCGGGTATTTTTCTTTTAGTACGGTTACTATGTCAAGGCATAGAGTATTAAATCGGCTCTTGCTCCCAAAAAGAAATGTATCAACCGACTTTTCAATAATCAGTTTTTCAATTATCTCAATAAGCTTTAATTTTAGTTCCTCGGTTTCGTTAATAGTTCTATGACCGAAAAAGCAACAGGTATTTTCAACCAATATACTCACCTCACGCATAATTTTACAAATAAACAACAAACAATGTTATTACGTATCCTATTAGGATATATGCGTTATTTTAACATATCCGAATGGGATATACAATAATATTAATGTAAATTATGGGGTGAATATTATGGGTATTGATTATATCTCCATTGGTAATCGTATAAAAGAAATTCGTACAGCAAAAGGTTGGACACAAGCTAAGCTCGCCGAGAAATCAGGAGTAGAACCTTCTAACATTTCTCATATTGAACGTGCCGCAACCAAACTCAGCCTACCTACACTCGTTAATATTGCAAACGCTCTCGGCGTTACTCTTGACGAAATTGCATTTGGCAGTTTAGTTAAAAGTTCACATGTTTCGATTAAGATAATTGATGAGATTCTTGTCGATTGTTCTCCTGAAGAATTGAAATCTATTGCTGAAGTAATCAGAACAACAAAATCAGTATTAAAAAATAAATGACTATTAACAAAAACCTCTCTGCTGAAATTCAGCAGAGAGGTTTTTTGTTACAGCTTTCCTTGACGGTGAAGCTCGGCCACCTTAAGCACTGCGACCTGAGTTTTTGCATCCTTAATCTCGCCCGACATAATCATATCAACTACCCTTTGAAGCGGCAGTCTCTCGACCTGTAAAAACTCATCCTCGTCGAGGTCATTTTCGCCCGACTTAAGACCCACTGCGGCATACATCCAAAGAATTTCACCGCAATAGCCGGGTGACGGGTATAATTCACCCAACGGAATAAACCTTTCGGCTGTCATACCGGTTTCCTCACGCAGCTCTCGTTTTCCGCAGGCTAACGGGTCCTCTTGTTTACTGTCACGCTTACCGGCAGGAATTTCATAAATCACCTCGCCGTAAGGGTAACGGAACTGCTTTACCATAAAAATTTGATTATCCTCAGTCAAGGCAACAACACAAACGCCGCCGTTATGCTCAACTACCTCACGTGCTGCGGTTTTGCCATTGGGCAACAGTGCCTCATCAACACGCAAATTTACAATCTTGCCGCGAAAAATATAATTTTGATTCAACGGTTTTTCCTCTAAATTCATATCAAGTGCCTCTTTTTCATAATAATTTAAAAAGTAAATTGAGGTTTTGTCTTATGAAAACAATTATAAAGAATATTGATTACGATTGCAACAGTTTTGACGTTCTTTTAAGGGATTTGACGGCTGAATTTTCTTTTCTTAAAATGACATCTATCGGCAAGACGGTTATGGGACGCAGTATCAAGGCGTTACGCTTGGGTGACAGTGAGGAATGTATTTTATACACTGCCGCAATCCACGGAAGCGAGCGTATTACCGCCACCGTTTTACTGCGGTTTATTGCCGACCTTTGCGAGGCACTGCAATCCTCAAGCCGGCTCTCGGACGTAGATGCCCGGCATGCATTAACCGGCAAAAGTATAATTTTTGTACCAATGGTAAACCCCGACGGATGTGAAATTTCACTTAAAGGTGCGCTCGGCTGCGGTACCCTTGCGGGACGCCTGAGCCGGCTTTGCAACGGCAACTTCACCAACTGGAACGCCAACGCACGCGGTGTTGACCTTAATCACAATTTCGATGCAGGCTGGAAAAGACTTCACGACCTTGAAAGACAGGAGGGATATTTCGGCCCCGGACCGACCCGTTACGGCGGAAGCCATCCTGAAAGTGAGCCCGAAACTGCGGCTTTGGTCGAATTATGTCGAAGATTGACAGTGCGGTACGTAATGTGCCTTCACTCTCAAGGTGAGGTGATTTATTGGGACTACAACGGTATCGACACCTGCCGAGGACGTAAAATGGCCGAAATTTTTGCCGCCTCAAGCGGATATGCACTCGACGTGCCGACAGCTCTCGCCACCGGAGGCGGTTTTAAGGATTGGTTTATTGAAGAGTTCCACCGTCCCGGCTTTACGATTGAGGTCGGAAAAGGAAAAAATCCTCTCCCACCTTCGGCAGGAGAGGAAATTTATCACAAAATTCAGGAAATGCTTATGTTAGGACTTTTAATGTAAGCCTTACATATAAAAACGTACTTATTTTTTACTTAATTTAAGTACAGTAAAACCAAGTCCGTCAATTTTTA
>CAJGBX010000082.1 GCA_904501685.1 Clostridiaceae bacterium | reverse complement strand
ATGCCACCATATACCACGCCTTGCAAGGATATTTTGCAATTTTACTACTTTTTTACTACTTTTGAAAACCAACTAAAAAAGCCCTGAATATGACATAAAAAGCAAAGCACAGACTAACAAAGTCTGTGCTTTATTCTTTCATATCAAAAATACAATTAAGTTTGCTATCAAATGAATAAACCCGATTCCGAAAATTATTCCTGTAGTAAATCTCCTAATGTTGTTTGACAAAATATTAAATAATAGTTGTATACCACCGTCCAAAACAAGTGGAACGAGAAACACCAAACACAATAAATAATTTATTACACAGCCGAGAACTAACAGCAACACAGCACATAAATATCCAATCAAAACACCCGTACAACGTGCGCATAAAGGGAGCTGATAGCCGTTTATAAAAAAACTACGTTCAGGTTTTTGATGACATCCCCACATTTTTCGAGCGATTGTCAGGGATTTAATCCAACGTTTTGTCTTTTTATCCATTATACTTGGAATTTATTTCCACAACCTTTACACATCCAATATGTATTTGTAGTGGTTTGTTTTCCTTTTCCTGTTGCACCACATAATAGACCTAAAGGACCACAAAGCATATAGCCACAACAAGCATCCCCTACCTTAAAATCCCTACCTTTTGTTGATACTTCCGATACGGGCATAATATCATGACTTCCACAACGGGGACAATGCAAACCAGAAGATTGTGTAGCAATGCTTTGATTTTCTGATTTGTTTTCAGAAGAATCAGTATTTTGAACTTGATTATTTATTGCATTTACACCAACAGGAATATGCGGCTTATTGTCAGCATACTCAACTTCATATTCGCCGCTCATACCAAATTTTGTTTTTAATTCCACCACTTCATCAGGTTCATTTACTACTGCGTTAAATGTGGCGTTTTTTCCAAACTTTTTCATTGTGCTATTGAAAGAAAGCATGTGAGTACCAACCTCAACTGGTATTTCAAGCACGCCGCCGTTTTTTAATTCACCTACAAAAGTGTTCAAAAGATATACGTTATGGTTTTGAGCGCATCCAGCCATACTTGACTTGCGCCTTATTATGATTTTTGCCATGTTGTAACCCCTCTCAAATTATATAAAATAAAGATTATTTGTCGAAAATCATTATATCACAAACCATTTAAAAAGTAAAGTCAATTTGGCGGTGTTCTATATTACCTTTTGAAAACAAAGGCAATATAGAGGGGTGCAGGGGTACGCCCTTGCCACAACGAAAAAACTATAAAAAGATTGAAAATAACATTGCAAAATGTTATATTAAAATCAAGTAAACATAGTGACCAGCTTGCCTCCCTCTGACGAGGGAGGTGGCAAAACGAAGTTTTGACGGAGGGAGAGACAACTATGCTGATTAAATTTTCGTGTATTCTCTCCTTCAGTCAGCTATGCTGACATTTCCCTCATCAGAGGGAGCCAAGAATAACATCACCTAAAAGGAAAAATTAGAAAAGATAAAGTAGGATATGAAAGAATATAACAAATCAAACATCCCTCTTGCGAAAACTTTACGTAAAAATATGACACCTTGGGAACGTAAATTGTGGTACTTATTTTTAAGGAATTATCCTATCCGTTTTCAACGACAAAAGGCAATAGCAAACTATATAGTAGATTTTTATTGTGCAAAAGCAAGGCTTGTAATTGAGCTTGACGGTAGTGGGCATTATACTCCAGAACAAACCGAAAAAGACAAAATACGAACCAATGAATTAGAAAATATGAATTTAAAAGTCTTAAGGGTTTGTAATTTGGATATTGACCGTAACTTTAGCGGTGTATGTGAACACATAGATTTAACCGTGAAAAAACATCTTTCTCAAACCAACAAAGGAAAATAAATTACAGTCGCGTATTTATTTCTCTCCCTCCGTCACAGTGTAACTGTGACACCTCCCTCGTCAGAGGGAGGCAAGGATAATTAAAATTAAGTAGGAGTTAAAATCATGTTCAAAATAATGTTCGTCTGTCACGGGAATATATGCCGGTCGCCTATGGCTGAGTTTATTTTTAAAGACCTTTTAAAGCAAAAAAATTTAACCGATAAATATTATGTTTCATCATCAGCTACCAGCACTGAGGAAATATGGAACGGTATCGGCAATCCTGTTTACCCTCCTGCTAAGGCAGAGCTATTGAAACACGGCATTGACTGTTGTGAAAAGCGTGCCGTTCAGGTTACTGCCGCCGATTATAATGCTTACGACCTGCTCGTTGTTATGGACTCAAATAATATGCGAAATATTATGCGGATTATCGGTTCTGACCCCGAGGGAAAGGTGCACAAGCTATTAAAATTTGCCAACCTTGACCGCGATGTGTCCGACCCTTGGTATTCAGGCGATTTTGTCACCTGCTACAACGATATCCTCTCAGGTTGTGTCGCGTTACTCGATTACCTAGAGTCGAAATAAATAAAATATCACATCTTGTCAAAATTTTGCTGACTTGCACTTGTAAAAAATAAATATCTATGATACAATGAATAAGCGAAAAGGGTTTTTAAATAAATTCGTTTCGCTTTTTTATTTTAAGGATTATTTTGCAAAGAGGTTTATTTATGTATCGTATCGGTTTTGATAATGACAAATATTTACAATTACAGTCCGAGCATATTCAGGAGCGTATAAAAAAATTCGGCGGTAAGCTTTATCTGGAGTTTGGCGGTAAGCTTTTCGACGATTATCATGCTGCCCGCGTTCTGCCCGGTTTTGCTCCCGATTCAAAAATCAAAATGCTTGCCCGTTTAAAGGACCAGGCTGAAATTGTCATTGTCATCAATGCCTCCGATATTGAGAAAAATAAGATCAGAGGCGACCTCGGTATCACCTATGACCTTGACGTTTTGCGTTTGATTGACGCTTTCCGCGGTTTCGGACTTTATGTTGGCAGTGTTGTTTTGACCTGCTATGCCGGTCAATCCTCAGCCGATGCCTTTTCCAACAAGCTCCAGGCCTTAGGCGTCCCTGTTTATAAACACTATCCTATTGCCGGCTACCCCTCTAACCTTAAAATGATTGTTTCGGACGAGGGTTACGGCAAAAACGAATATATCAAAACCTCACGCAATTTGGTTGTTGTTACCGCACCCGGTCCCGGAAGCGGTAAAATGGCAACCTGTCTAAGTCAGCTTTACCACGAGCACAAACGCGGTATTGAAGCAGGATATGCCAAATTTGAGACCTTCCCTATTTGGAATTTGGCACTCAAAAACTCGGTTAATTTAGCATATGAGGCAGCTACTGCCGATTTGAATGACGTCAATATGATTGACCCGTTCCATTTGGAGGCTTATGGCGAAACCGCCGTCAACTATAACCGTGATGTTGAAATTTTTCCGGTTGTTAAGGCCTGTATGGAGCGAATGCTCGGCAGCTGTCCGTATAAATCACCTACCGATATGGGCGTAAATATGGCAGGAAACTGCATTTTCGATGAAGAAGCCGTAAAGCAGGCCGCCGACAACGAAATCATCCGCCGTTATTACGATGCACAGTGCCGCAAGAGTAAAGGTGAATCGGACGAATCCGAAACTATGAAAATTGAACTTTTAATGGAGCAGGCAGGCATTAATATTGCCGACCGCACCGTTATTGCCGCCGCAAACTCCCGAGCTGAAGAAACCGGCGCTCCTGCAGCCGCAATTGAGCTCACCGACGGACGAATCATCACCGGCAAAACCACTTCCTTGCTCGGTGCCAGCTCAGCACTGCTGCTTAATGCTTTAAAGGCATTGGCAGGTATCCCGAAAGAGGTTCGTCTGATTCCTCAAAACGTTATCGAGCCGGTGCAAAACCTTAAGGTCAATGCCTTGGGCAACCATAACCCAAGATTACATACCGACGAAATACTGATTGCACTTTGTATTTCGGCAGTAACCGATGAAAATGCAAAAAAGGCTATGGACTGTCTTTCAAAGCTACAGCATTGTGAGGCACATAGCTCAGTAATGCTCAGTGCGGTCGATACCAATGTTTTCAAAAAACTCGGCGTAAACCTGACCTCTGAGCCCAAATACCAAACCAAAAAGCTCTATCACGGTTAAAAACGTAATATTAAAGTGCCGCTTGTTTTCAAGCGGCACTTTTTTAGTTCTTTCCTATAAAAAAAGTCCCCACCGAAAATCTTTTCTCAATTCTCGGTGGGTATCAATTCTGAATCTCCATTGGTCTATACCTCACATATCGTAGGATATATATATTAAAGCGTAACACTATTAAATTGTAAATGTTCGGTTTTTTATGCTCGCTACACGAACCGTTACTCAATTTTACATCGGATTCACCTTTATCAACTCATAAGCCTCGCGCTTGTATCTATTATCATAACGCATTTTAAAGAATTCCTAGTTCATTGGTAACACCAAACTTCTTTTATTGTAACTCTACGACCAATAACTTAACTGTACTTTGGACTCACCCTTTACTGTTTAATAGATGGTCAACCTTACTAAACTGTTTTTCGGACTCATTCCTTTACGTTATTATAGTTTTGAGGTTTTTAGCTTAACTGTTCTTTGGACTCATTCCTTTCTGTATAAAATAAGCTTAAAAGCACCGGTGGTTCATCTGAAATTCTCATCGGAATCAGTCCCCTTTCTTTATAATGTTGAGTGCTCTTGTCTTTGTTCTGACTACAGTATACACCGCCTGCGCACATTTGTCTATTCGCAAAATCGACAAAGTTGCAAAAAAATCTTTAGTAAACACATCAATTGACATTTACACTTAATTATGATAGAATAGATTTGTTGATTGGTTCAAAAGCGACCTTTGTGGTATTCACAAGGGTCGCTTTTTTGTATACTTTTCGCCTTTTCGGGTACAATAATGAAAATTGGAAAGGCGGTAATTTTATGGCAAAAAGACTAGGGAAACGTACAACCGTTTTGGAAAACGATGTTTATATAGCCTCATTTTCGTCAGCGGTAGGCCCCAAAGAATCCGAGGGGCCTCTTGCAAAATATTTTGACAAGACATTTCAGGATGAACTTTTAGGACAAAACTCATTTGAAAAGGCCGAAAGCCAATTACAAAAAATTTCGGTCAGCACAACACTCAAAAAAGCCGGCCTCTCCCCCACTGACATTGATATGATATTCGCCGGCGACCTGTTGAATCAATGCATAGGCAGTGCGTATGGCCTGCGTGAATTGGAAATCCCGTTTTTAGGACTGTACGGTGCCTGCTCTACCATGGCTCTGAGCCTTATTTTGGCGGCAACGGCGGTTGAAAGCGGTGCCGCAGAAAAGGCAGTTGCAGTCACATCTTCACACTTTTGCAGCTCAGAACGGCAGTTCCGCTTCCCACTGGAATACGGCGGTCAACGACCTCCGACTGCACAATGGACAGTCACCGGCTCAGGCTCAGCACTCTTAAGCCGCACGCTTAAGGGCGTCAAGGTAAAATCCTATACAGTTGGCAGAATAGTGGACCTCGACGTCACCGATATGAATAATATGGGTGCCGCCATGGCACCTGATGATGTTAAAATAAGACCATACCCAACACATGAGGGTATGGTCTTTTTCTACACACAAATAAATATTAAGGGGGTGGATATGACTACTTTGGGACAAGTGTCCTCGACTGTCCGTTATTTACTTACTTCATTACCTTTACAAAATGGAACATTATATCAGGGCCTTCGCCCTTGTGTTCTTCCTCAGCGGGCATTTCGTGTTTGGGCCTAAAGTATTCACACCAAAACTCATCAATCTTAAAGCCACATTTATTAACGTAAAAATGTATATTTCGTTTTTCAAAATAAGGCGTGCAGGTCTCCCAAACCTTTGTTTCGGGATGTAATTCCTCAACTGCAAGCCAAGCGCCGTATCCAATACCTTTTGTGTGTTCTTCGGGAGAAACAAAAAGAATTTCCAATTCGTTTACATTGGTTTTCTTGTTGATTTTAAGAATAACACCGCCTACATTTCT
>CAJGBX010000081.1 GCA_904501685.1 Clostridiaceae bacterium | reverse complement strand
TTTCCGTCGATTAAGAGTATTGCCGCAGTGCCGGTAGGACTTACCGGTCACCGAGACGGCTTGAGTGATTTAGAGTCTTTTAATAAAGAAACTGCTGCAAAAGTGGTTGACATAACAACCAAATTCGGTGATGAAACCTTAGAAAAATACGGTGAACGCAGAGTTTTTGCGGCTGATGAATTTTATTTAATTGCTGAAAGAGAAATTCCCGACAGCACATTTTACGGTGATTTTTTACAGCTGGAAAACGGTGTAGGAATGTGGGCAATGCTTCAAAACGAATGTGATGAGGCAATCGATGATTTTGAGGGTCCCGGTTCACACCGAAAGATTACCGTTGCGACCGGCGAGGCGGCTGAGCCGTTAATACGGAATATTGTTGACAAAGCTAAGAAAAAATGGCATAATTTAGAGTGTGATGTTGTGGCTGTAAGGAACAATTTCTTTGGCGGCAAAATCACTGTTACCGGACTTGTCACCGGAACTGATATAATTAAACAGTTAAAGGGTAAGGCTTTGGGTGAGGAGCTGCTGATTTCCTCGTGTATGCTGCGTCACGAGGGTGATATGTTCCTGGACAGTGTGACGGTATCTGAGGTAGAACAAGCCTTAAATGTAAAGGTTAAAGTAGTAGACAATGATGGCTGGGCGTTGATGTCGGCACTCAGCGGTGAAGATATATAGGAGGAATTATGGCGAAACCAATAGTTGCCGTAGTCGGCCGACCGAATGTCGGCAAATCTACGCTTTTTAATAAGCTGATTGGTCAAAGGCTATCGATAGTTGACGATACGCCGGGTGTTACCCGTGACCGCATTTTCGGTAATGCCGAATGGCTCGGTAAAAGCTTTATGCTGATTGATACCGGTGGTATTGAGCCGAAAACTGATGATGTGATTTTGAAAAAAATGCGTGCTCAGGCTGAGTTGGCAATAGATACAGCTTCGGTTATTATATTTGTAACCGATTTAAAAAGCGGTGTGACTGCTTCCGACCGCGAGGTTGCCGCAATGCTTCAAAAAAGCGGAAAACCGGTGGTTTTGTGTGTTAATAAGTGTGACCGCTTAGGTAGCTTGCCTATGGAATATTATGAATTTTATAACTTAGGTCTGGGTGACCCCGTCGCGGTTTCGAGCGTACACGGTCACGGCACCGGTGACCTGCTTGACAGAGTTTTTGAGCATATTCCCGAGGCTGATTTTGACGAAACAGAAGAGGATGTTATTAACGTTGCAGTTATCGGTAAGCCGAATGCAGGTAAATCCTCATTAATTAACAATATCAGCGGTGAAGAGCGTGTTATTGTATCAAGCATTGCAGGTACAACGCGTGATGCTATTGATACAATGGTGACCGTTAAGGGTCAAAAGTATAATTTTACCGATACTGCAGGTATACGCCGTAAATCCAAGGTTGATGACGATATTGAGAAGTACAGTGTTATGCGTGCTAAAATGGCGGTAGAAAGAGCCGATGTGTGTGTTATTATGATTGACGCTACTGAAGGCTTTACCGAGCAGGATTCAAAGGTCGCAGGTCTTGCTATGGAACAGGGCAAAGCCGCGATTATAGCCGTTAATAAGTGGGACCTGGTCGAAAAGGACGGCAGAACGATGGATAGTATGAGAAAATCCTTGATGGAGGATTTCTCATTTATGCCGTATGCTCCGATTATCTTTATTTCAGCTAAAACTGGTCAGCGTGTTGATAGGCTGTTTGAGCTTATTAAGTTTGTCTATTCGCAGAATACAATGCGAATTTCAACCGGTATGCTTAATGATGTTTTGGCTGAGGCTACTGCACGTGTGCAGCCGCCGTCCGATAAGGGTAAGAGACTTAAGATTTATTATATGACTCAGGCTTCGACCCGACCTCCGACATTTGTTTTTTTCTGTAACCGTGAGGAGCTTTTCCATTTTTCGTATCAGCGTTATTTGGAAAATCAAATCCGTTCAACCTTTGGATTAGAGGGTACACCGGTGCGGTTTGTAATTCGCGAACGCGGTGACGGTAAAACCAAGGCTTAAATGTATATGTTTGTTTTATGGACTATTTAAGGAGAATTAAAAGTGGCATTTTTAGTGTTAGTATTGATTATTGCGGTGTCGTATTTGGTGGGCAGTATCAACGGTGCAGTTGTCCTTTCAAAGGTTTTCGGCGGCGGTGACGTCCGTAACGAGGGTAGCGGTAATGCCGGTATGACCAATATGATACGTTCGAGAGGACTTGTACCGGGGCTTATAACCTTTTTAATTGATACCTTAAAGGGTACCTTGGTTTGTCTTATTGCAAAGCTTTGGGTATTGCCGTATGTATATTCGTTGGCTACGGTTGATGCATTAAGACCTCAGTACGCAGTTTATTACTGTGCTATAGCCTGTATTATGGGACATATTTTTCCGGTGTTTTTCGGATTTAAAGGAGGCAAGGGTGTTTCGACCACCTTGGGTGTTGGTTTTGTCTGCTGCTGGCAGACCGCCCTTTTAGGTTTGACATTTTTCCTGATTGCTTTTCTTATTACCCGTATTATTTCGGTTGGCTCGCTTACTGCGGCGGTGTCCTTGCCGTTTTTGAATTGGGCATTTGCTCCCGAAATCAAGGGCGAGCCATATGCTGTTTTGATTCAGGCATTGCTTGTTGCGGTATTTTCTCTTAATATTATAATCAGCCACCGTGCCAATATCGGACGTCTTGTCCGCGGTGAAGAAAAGAAGTTGACTGCTAAGAAAAAGGAGTCAAACTTATGAAAAAATTGTGTGTTTTAGGCTCAGGCGGTTGGGGTATTGCCTTAGCGGTGCATAGCTATATGCAAGGCTTTGAAACGGTGCTTTGGTCACCGTTTCAGGCTGAGGTTGACTCTTTAAGTGCTAACAGAGAAAGCGAAAAATTGCTTAAAGGTGTAAAAATTCCTGAGGAAATTGAAATAACCACCTCGTTAGAGGCGGTTGAGGGCTCGTATATAACCATTATTGCAACCCCGTCATTTGCGGTCAGGGAAACTGCCGCAAGACTTAAAAATATAGACTGCGGTATTGTGGTTAATGTTGCAAAGGGTTTTGAAAAGGGCAGTATGAAGCTTTTGTCCGAGGTTATTTCGGAAGAACTTCCTGAAAAATCCTTGGTGATTCTTTCAGGCCCCTCTCATGCGGAAGAGGTTGCACGGCATGTGCCAACCACCGTTGTTGCTGCATCCGAAGATGCCAAGGCGGCTCATAATGTGCAGGAGGCTTTAATTGGGGATACTTTCCGTATTTATACGGTTAACGATGTTATCGGTGTTGAAATAGGCGGAGCGCTCAAAAACGTTATTGCCGTCTGTGCCGGTATTGCCAACGGCTTAGGTGTAGGTGACAATACCAGAGCTGCACTAATCACCAGAGGCTTGGCTGAGATTGCTCGCTTGGGTGTTAAAATGGGCGCTGAAAAGGCAACCTTTATGGGACTTTCGGGCTTGGGTGACCTTATTGTAACCTGTATGTCCGAGCATAGCCGTAACAACCGCTTTGGCAACTTAGTGGGCCGAGGAACCGAGGTAAAGGCGGCTTTGGAGACTGTCGGTACGGTTGAGGGCTACTATGCAGTTGAAATTGCCGTAAAATTGGCTGAAAAATATTCGGTTGATATACCTATTATCCAGGAATGCTATAATATTTTATATAACGGCGATCCTGCTGATAAGGCTATAAGAAATCTTATGAACCGTCCCGGAAGACCCGAGGAAGAGCAGATATGGTAATAAAAAAGACAAGTGCTAAATGCACTTGTCTTTTGCTTTTTGTGATGATTCAGAAATTATACCTCTAAAACCTTACGAAGCTTTTTGTTGTTTTTGTAATCGTGGACCGAGGCCTTTGCTGAGGCCTTTAAGAAAGGATAATCTGCAAGATATTTATC
The DNA here is from genome assembly GCA_904501685.1 of Clostridiaceae bacterium. Lineage (GTDB taxonomy): Bacteria > Bacillota > Clostridia > Oscillospirales > Acutalibacteraceae > UMGS172. Next base: position 2,161 of record CAJGBX010000081.1, on the reverse strand, counting down.
TGCAATTGCATCGAAATTTTGCGGCTGATTACCAAAGGCACCTGCTAAAATGACCGAACAAATAAGGTCGGCAACAATAAGCTCACCCTCGTAATGCATATCACCAAGCATATTCCAATACTTTGTGAGCTGCTTTTTATTAGCCAACTCGTTAGCCATAAGCTCCTGCATTTTTTCAACACCGTACTGCTTATAGAAGTTAACATACATAAAGTCACCGTACTTTGCAACCGATGCCTTATAGGTTTCCTTGTACTGAGGGAACATAGCCAAAAACTTCTGAGTAAAGGCATTAATACCGGGCTCGGTGCCTAAGGCAGCCTTTTCCGGCAATGCAATTTCCTTAACACTGCCGTCGGATTGCTTTACAACTTTGATTCCGGCATCCTTGGCAACAGCCTCTAAAAAGTCCTCACCGATACAGGCGGTATCCTTTGCACCGTGGTCATTTTCATCAAAGTACCAGGTGCTTAAAACGGTTGCACTGTCATTCTCGGCGGTAGTTACGCTTACCACAAAAAGTTTCTTTGCCTCATCATAGCTTACCGAATAGGTTTTAAATTCACCCTTGAACACGCCGGTAATATCGGTTGTAGCAAATCCGTTTTCGGTTAAAACGGGAGCTAAAATATCGGTTACTTCTTTTAAAAACTGAACATTCATTTTAAAAATACACTCCATTAAATGCAAATATTTGTATATTTATTGAATTATACCACATTTCAAGACGTTTGTCACTATAAATTTTCACTGTATTGACTTTTAAATGCAAAAATAGTATAATGCAGGTACAATAGTTAATTTTTTAAGGTGTAAAAGAGGAACAAATATGAACTATGCTAAAATAAATAAAAATGATATAGCCAATGGCATAGGGGTAAGGGTTACCCTGTTTGTTTCGGGTTGCACTCATTTTTGCAAGGGTTGCTTTAACAGTGAGGCTTGGGATTTTAACTATGGCGAGCCATTTACTGCCGATACTGAAAAGGAGCTTTTGGATGCATTGGCACCTGATTGGATTGACGGTTTGACCTTGCTTGGCGGTGAGCCTATGGAACCGCAAAACCAAAGAGCACTGCTTCCGTTTTTGAAAAAATTAAAGGAAATGTATCCTAAAAAATCAATTTGGTGTTTTTCGGGTTATACCTTGGAGGAGCTTTTAGGTAGTAGCCGTGCAAGATGCGAGGCTACCGACCAAATGTTGGAGCTTGTCGATGTGCTTGTAGACGGTGAATTTAAAGAGGAATTAAAAGATATCAGTTTAAGATTTAAAGGTTCATCTAACCAGCGTTTGATAGATTTAAAGCCGACCTTAGCTTCGGGCGAGGTTGTGATTTGGAATCAGAAGAAATAATTAAGAGGTGCTAAAGCACCTCTTTTTTATTTCTATAGTTTTTACAGTAGTCGGGAATTAAACGGTCGGTATGTAAACCCTGCTTTAGTTTAAATTCGGCGCAAACATTATTTTGTGCATAGATAATTGAATCGGTCAAATCGCAGACTGCGGCTACATACTCAGGTATATTTAAAGTCTTTTCATCAAAAATATTATAATTTTCACAACACCAGCATTTAACATATTCCATAATTTTCACCTCATAAATATTTTAAGTCAACTCATTTTAAGTAGACTATATACATTATAACACATAATAATCTTAAAATATACTTAAATCAAGATATTTTTAGTAAATTTTAAGGTGATTTTTATGAGAAATAAGCAAAATAAGCATTTAGGCATTGAAATCAACAAAGAACTTCATTACAAATTGCATTATGTTGCTAGCTATGAGGGTCGCTCTGGTAACGGTCAAATTTTGTATTTGCTAAATCAGTATATCAAAAATTTTGAGCAGGAACACGGTGAAATCAAGGTTCCTGAAAGTGAAGAAAAGAAGTAATAATTTTTAAGCCCTCCTTGTAAAGGAGGGTGGCAGCCGTAGGCTGACGGGAGGATTTTTATTGCGACAAACTATAGCAATATTCTGAAAACAATCCCTCCGTCTTTTTGCTTCGCAAAAATCCACCTCCCTTTACAAGGGAGGCGCTGTCAAAGTGAGATTTGTTACAGTGATGGTTTATAACAAAATAAAAATCGGTTGGACAACAGTCCAACCGATTTGTTTTATAATGACTATGTTGATGTCGAAATAAGGTAAAG
>CAJGBX010000080.1 GCA_904501685.1 Clostridiaceae bacterium | reverse complement strand
TTATTGGTGGCTCGTATGGACTTTCAGATAAGGTGAAATCAAAAGCCGATTTCAAACTTTCGATGTCTAAAATGACCTTTCCCCATCAGGTGGCACGCGTTATGCTTCTGGAACAAATCTACCGTGCCTTTAAAATTTCACAAGGCGGAACGTATCATAAATAAGTGGAAATAACCGCAAAAAAATACTTGACCTTTTAAGATGGTTGTGCTATAATGCTAATACCTCTGCGAGGGTCTTTTTTTATTGCAGGGCCCTTTTCGGATGCCGAAATTCAGGATGTTGTTTGCGCTTTCAAAATCATTACTATATGTAGTGTTTTGCGGCATTCTGTCGTTGTCCGATTCGAGGGAGGCTCGCGTTCTCTGAAAAAATGGGAACAAAATAATTTCCGTAAAACGGGAGGTGCCGTCATGAGAGTAAAAATCACATTAGCTTGTTCTGAGTGTAAGCAGCGTAACTACAACACAATGAAGAACAAGAAGAACGATCCGGATCGTCTTGAGATGAATAAGTACTGCAAGTTCTGCAAGAAGCACACCGTTCACAAAGAGACTAAGTAAGGGGGTACACAAGTGAAAATTCAAAAGAAACTTTTCAGTGTACTGACCTTAGTCTTGGCTTCGGTTGCTTTAGTACTTTATTTCTTGCCTTTCGGTCGTGTAATCACCGCCGGTGGTGACACTGTCGGTGTCGGAGCAGAGTTTTGCTTCGGTTCCTTAGACGGGGAAAGCATCAGCAAATCATCTAAGCTTTTGTTTACCTTGATTCTTACTGCTTTTACCGTTCTTTTTGCAGCCCTTTCCTTAAAGTATAAGGGCACAAGATGGGCAACCGTCGGCTTCGGCATTGTTGATGCCGTATTTATGCTGGTTGTCGGTCTTTCCTATGCCGGTAGATTTATTGACTACGGCGGTGTTGCAGGTGCAACCGGTGCCGCATATGTCTATGGAATGCCGCTGATTATTTCGGCAGTGCTGTTCCTTACTACCGCTTCGGGTGTGGCTTACCTGCTTATCGCAGACAAGCTCAGTATTATTGAATCCGGCGAAGCCAAGCTCACTATTCCTCAAAGAGTTGTTAAATTCTTGAAGGACTATAAGAGTGAGTTCAAAAAAATCGTATGGCCGAACTTCAGAACTGTTATGAAGAACACAATCATTGTATTTGTGATGTGTGCAGTTGTCGGTGCATTTATTTGGCTTGTTGATTTTGGTTTGGATTCATTATTGGACCTTATCTATAATCGATAATCTGACTGTGGAGGAATAAACTATGGCAGATTTAGGCGAGGCAAAGTGGTATGTAGTACACACATACTCAGGCTATGAGAATAAGGTTATGACCGACCTTGAAAAAATGGTCGAAAACCGTGGAATGCAAGACCTCATTCAGGATATCAAAATTCCTACCGAGATTGTTACCGAAATCGGTGCAGACGGTAAGGAAAAGCAGGTTGAGCGTAAGATTTTCCCGGGATATGTAATGATTAAAATGATTGTTACTGATGACTCGTGGTATGTCGTGCGTAATACACGCGGCTGCACGGGCTTTGTGGGTCCGGCTTCAAAACCGGTTCCGCTTACCGATAAAGAGGTTGAGTCCTTAGGTGTTGAAAAGCGCAGCGTCGAGGTTAAATACTCTGTCGGTGATTCTGTCAATATTATTGACGGACCGCTGACCGGCTTTACCGGTATTGTTGACGAGATTGATGTTAATTCCAACAGCGTTCGCGTCACCATTTCAATGTTCGGCAGAGAAACTCCTGTCGAGCTTGAGCTTAATCAGATTCAGCTGATTGAAGATTAAAGAAAAATCCGGCGGTTAAAGTAACCGCTTCACCGTGGGAGGAACATCAAATTTATGTAAGGGTGTTCCGAGTGCGTAAATAACGCCGCCACCACTATTTTTGGAGGTACAGAAAATGGCACAGAAAATCACTGGCTATATTAAACTTCAGATTCCTGCCGGCAAAGCAACACCGGCTCCCCCTGTTGGACCGGCTCTCGGTCAGCATGGTGTAAACATCATGGCTTTCACAAAGGAATTCAACGAGCGTACAAAGAATGACGTAGGTCTTATCATTCCTGTTGTTATTACCGTTTACGCAGACCGTTCCTTTACGTTCATTACCAAGACTCCTCCGGCAGCCGTTCTTATTAAGAAGGCTTGCGGAATTGACAAGGCTTCCGGCGTTCCCAATAAGGACAAGGTTGCCAAGATTACCAAGGAGCAGGTACAGAAAATCGCAGAGCAGAAAATGCCCGACCTCAATGCAGCAAGCCTTGAAGCAGCTATGTCAATGGTTGCAGGTACTGCACGTTCAATGGGCATTGTTGTCGTAGATTAATGCTCCCCTGTGGGAGGAAATATCCGATTTAACCACTAATTTGGGAGGAAAATTATTATGAAACACGGAAAGAAATATGTTGCAAGCGCTGGGCTTGTAGATACAACTAAGCAGTATGACGTTGCTGAGGCAATGGATTTAACTGTTAAAACAAAAACCGCAAAATTTGATGAGACCGTTGAGGCTCATGTTCGTTTGGGCGTTGACTCTCGCCATGCTGACCAGCAGGTTCGTGGCGCAGTTGTTCTCCCGAACGGTACCGGTAAGACCGTTCGCACCTTGGTTTTCTGTAAAGAAGACAAGGCTCAGGCAGCTTTGGATGCCGGTGCAGATTTCGTCGGTGCAGAGGATATGGTCGCAAAGATTCAGAATGAAAACTGGATGGATTTCGACGTTGTTATTGCTTCGCCCGATATGATGGGTCTTGTTGGTCGTTTGGGTAAGGTTCTCGGTCCTCGCGGACTTATGCCGAACCCCAAGGCAGGTACCGTTACTCCGGATGTTGCTAAGGCAGTTACCGAGGCAAAGGCCGGTAAGATTGAGTACCGTCTTGACAAGCAGAACATCATTCACTGCCCCATCGGTAAGGTTTCCTTCGGTCCTGAAAAGCTTCAGGAAAACTTCGAGACCTTGCTTTCAGCTATTGCAAAGGCTAAGCCGGCAGCAGCAAAGGGTCAGTATATTAAGTCCTGCGTAGTTGCTACTACTATGGGCCCTGGAATTAAGGTTAACGCTTCTAAGTACGGCGCTTAATTTCTTAAATTAAAAGATTTCCCAAGCATTCGGCAAGAGTGCTTGGGATTATTTTTTGCTTTTCAGAATAATTAATTGTTGTGTTAATTATAAATTTATGGTAAAATATTTTTATGAGTACTTATTGAAAGGAGAATACCTTTGGAGCGTCATACAATGCTTAAGGAAAAGCTTGTGGAATCGGTTAGGTCGGTTTTGCCGATTTGCTTAATAGTTGCGGCTTTGTGTCTGTGGTTAATTCCGGTTAACAACGGGCTTTTTCTTGCTTTCGTTTTAGGCTCTGCTTTGATTATTGTCGGTATGGCGTTGTTTAACATTGGTGCTGACCTTTCGATGATTCAAATCGGTAATCAAATAGGCGCTAAAATCACACAGTCAAAGAACATACTGTTTATTTTAATCACCAGCTTGGTTGTGGGTATAGCCATAACGGTTGCTGAGCCGGATTTACAGGTTTTGGCTACTAATGCACCCAATATTGATACCGGTGTTTTGATTATTACTGTGTCGGTCGGTGTCGGTATTTTCCTAATGTTTGCAATGCTTAGAATATTGCTTGGTATCAAGCTGAAGTGGATGCTTTTGGCTTTTTATGCTGCAATTTTTGCCGTAGCCGCTTTTTCAGATGTTAACTTCTTGTCGGTGGCCTTCGATTCAGGCGGTGTTACTACCGGACCTATGACGGTGCCGTTTATTATGGCACTCGGTGTCGGCGTTACATCAATACGCAGTGACGAAAACGCTAAGGACGATAGCTTCGGTCTTGTCGCACTTTGCTCTATCGGACCTATTATTACAGTGCTTATTTTAGGACTTTTGTATCCTGCAAGCGGTGGTAGCTCGGCAGTGCTTGATGTTATTGATTTTGAACATTCGGTTTCGGTAGGCAGGGAATATATATTCTCGATACCGACGTTTATTGAAGAGGTTACCTTGGCCTTGGCTCCGGTGGTAGTCATTTTTCTTGCGTTTCAGATGTTTAGCTTAAAGCTTTCAAAACGTCCGTTTTTGCATATATCGGTTGGACTTTTGTATACCTATATCGGTCTTGTACTGTTTTTATTGGGCGTTAACGTCGGTTTTTCGTCACTCGGTGCCGTATTGGGTGAGTCGATAGTAGGTACCGGCTTAAAGTGGCTGCTGGTCCCCCTTGCAATGCTAATGGGTTGGTTCATCGTCAAGGCAGAGCCTGCAGTACACGTTTTAAATAAGCAGGTATCGGAATTAAGTGCCGGTGCAATCAGCGAGAAAAATATCGGCATTACCCTTTCAATTGCAATTTCGATTGCTATGGGGCTGGCAATGCTTAGGGTTATTACCGGAATTTCGATAATGTGGTTTATGATACCCGGATATTTAATAGCAATTTTACTCTCGTTCTTCGTGCCGCCGACCTTTACGGCTATCGCGTTTGATGCCGGCGGAGTTGCTTCGGGTCCTATGACGGCAACCTTTATGCTGCCGTTTGCCATGGGTGCCTGCACCGAAATCGGCGGAAATGTTATGACCGATGCCTTCGGCCTTGTAGCCTTAGTTGCTATGATGCCGCTTATTACGGTACAGATTATGGGTGCATTGTCGACTATCAAGTCCAAGCAGGTATCCGAAATTGAAAAGGTATTCTCTGTTGCCGATAACGAGATTATCGAGCTTTGGGAGGTCTAAGGTATGGAACTGTATTTAGTTATGAGTATAGTTGACCGCAAAAAGGCAGACAAAATGGCTGAAATTTTTAAAGAACTGAAGTTTTCGGTCGTTTTGGAAAACCTTGGCGTAGGTACGGCAACCTCCGAGCATTTGTTGTTGTATGATTTGGAACCGTCTCAAAAGGCGGTGTTTACTACAATTGCCACCAGAAAATCGGTGCAGGAGCTTTTCCTTTTCGCCGAGCAGAAGATGTATATTGATATTCCGGGAAACGGAATTATGTTGTCAATTCCTTTAAAAAGTGTCAGTGGCGGCAGTAATTTGGCTTATATTACCGAAGGTCAGGAAATAGGAGGCGGAAAACCCCATATGGAATTTAAACACGAGCTTATTGTTGTTATAATTAAGGAAGGTCATTCGGACGAGGTTATGGAGTTTGCCCGTAAGGCAGGTGCCGGCGGCGGTACTGTTTTGCATGCAAAGGGCACCGGTACTGACGAGGTAACTAAGTTTATGGGTGTGTCCATTGCGCCGAACAAGGATATGATTTATATTCTGTCCGACTCGGATAAAAAGAGTGAGATTATGAAGGCTATCAGTGAAAACTGTGGTAAGGGTAAGCCTGCTGAGGCTTTTTGCTTCTCGTTACCTGTTTCGGCAGTTGCAGGACTAAGAGAGATTTCAAAGGATATCTTTGATGATGGTGAGTAAATAATTTTAAAAAAACGACCTCGGCACTGTATTGTGCCGAGGTCGTTTTGCATCATATTTACTTATATTCTCAAGGCAGCTCCGACGTTTTCCAAGCGTTTAATCATCTTGTTAACGGCTCGGTCGATAACCTCGTCGGTCAACGTGGACTCGGCAGAGCGAAGTGTTACGCGGTAGGCAACACTTTTTTTACCCTCGGCAATCTGGTTGCCTTGGTAGACGTCGAATAGCTGTACTTTTTCACAAAGCTTGCCTGCACCCTCACGAATGGCGTTTTCAAGCGTACCAACCGGAGTTTCGGCATCACAAACAAGTGCCAAATCACGCTCAACGGCAGGGAACTTCGGCAATGGTTTGTAAATAGTCTTAGCCTTTTCCTGAGCGAAGAGCTTGTCAAGATAAACCTCGGCAATAAAGCAACGGGTGTCAATATCAACCTTTTTGCAAACGGCAGGATGTACCTCACCGAAATTGGCAAGAGCTTCACCCTTAACCAAGGCAACGGCACTGCGGCCGGGATGCATATAGTTCTCGGTCGAACGTACAAACTCAGGTCGTGCATCGGAAAACTCAGCAATAATAGCCTCAACAATACCCTTTAAGGTGAAGAAGTCCTCGTCATCACCGTAAAGACCTAAACAAAGTGCAGGGATTTCCTGCGGTTGCTCGGTAACAGGTAAGGCTTTAGGTACAAACACCTTGCTCAACTCAAAAAGACGTGCGCAAGGTACCTTGCGGTTAAAGTTGGTAGCCAAAACGGTCAGCATTGAGGTAACTAACTGTGTACGCATAGTAGAATATTCGTCACCGAGAGGATTCAAAATGGTAACACAGTTTTTGCGTGCATCGTCATCAGCCAGACCTAAAACATCAATAGCCTTGCTTCCAATAAAGGAATAGGTGGCAATTTCGTTGAAGCT
>CAJGBX010000079.1 GCA_904501685.1 Clostridiaceae bacterium | reverse complement strand
TTCGCATTTTGCAAGCGTCAAAATATCCGAATGTATATATTCGCTTGTCAGCTCGTGCGCGATAATGGATTCATCTTTAGGACGAAACGTTGCTTCCATAACCGCTTGGTATCTCTTCATCTCGTCAGTATCATAACAAATCGGCGATTTTTTCATTTTATTTCTCCTTCAATTTAATATTCTTCTGATATTCCCAAATGAGATAGTCAAGAAATCTAGGTGTCATTTCGGGAAAGTCGCTTTTAAGCACTTCCGCGCTTCTCGCTATGAGTTCCTGCAGCTCATCGTGATCTTTGATTTCTGGGAAAATCCCGGCGACAAAACGCTGAACCATTCTGTCTGGCTTGATACGCTGGTTGTCTCCAGCTAACATGTAGAGATAACGAAGCATAATTCCGCTGGATTGACCGTGAACTGTAAGAATATCCTTATCAAGCGAACTCTTGTCAGCATAGCTTGCAAAATCATCAAGAGTATTTATGCCGTGCTTTTCAAAAACCCGAGCTACAAGCTCGCAAGCTTCGGATTTAAGAATTCCATTTACACTTGACGTGCGCTGTCTGTTATGTACTACATTTTCCGCAAAAGCTGAAGTGCCGCCTGCTTCCTTTATGTTATTAAGGAAGTCTTTTACCGTGTGCTCATTCTCGTCTGCAGCAGAACTCGAAATATTAAGATCAAAATGTTTGATGTAACGCTCGGTTACTTTGGCAGTAGAGCTATACTTGACACCTATCGAATAGACCGCGTCAAGAATGCAAATGGGGAGAGATTTGTAAAAGTCAAGGTTGGGATCGGTCCTTCCCGCGATAGTCAAGGTGTTTTTTGCATACTCTGCGAAATCGTTAATGGTGTTTTGCGTTAACATAGTTTTTATCTCCTTATTTGTGTTTGTTTTTTCTAATTTGCAGTTTCCCCTCACAACACGAAGTCTATCAAGATCCGTGCGGTATATAAATATCGGCTGTCCACGTTGTCTGAGTTTTTCTATACTGCTTTTAGTGTCTTCAGAGCAACCGTCCCATATTAGAAACGCGCAGTTGCACGCCACTATCATAGCATCTTCATTTTTCAATATGACTCGCTCGACTTCCCATTCACCAACGTTGAAGCGACACTCGTCTGTCGAGTAGTAAACAGTAACGTTTGCATATCCCCGCGAATGAAGATAATTTTGCAGCGCAAGATCCACACCATGACAGTCACCTATTATAAAATGTTCGTTTGCTTCTATAAAGTGGTCGAGCCAGGCGACAGCCTTGTCGGGAATAGTGGCAACCTCTTTGGCCCCTCCAAGGAAGACAGTGCCGAATTTGACGTCATTCATAATTTTTCCTTTCTATAGATATTTTTACTAATTCTACATTAGTTGTAATATTATAACACACGTTTTTGATTTTACCAACTACAAATCAAAATGGCAAAAATATGGTTGTTTGAAGCTGTTATTTGTGTTGTCAAAGCTTAATTTTTAATTAGTATAACATAGGTTTTTTGTTTTATCAAATACAAATCGCGTGACGTTTTTGACACAGAAAAAAGAGTATAATTATAGGACTGTTTTTGGTATGATTTTGGGTGTTTAAAGATTTGCGAGGACATTATAACATATAGACTTTGTCAAAATCGTCACATCCTCTTGAAAAGCAACTTCAATTGTAGTATAATTAAGTAAAATGCATTTTTGAGGTGCTGTATGAGAAAAGTGTGGATAGTTGAATACGAAACGTTCGAAGAAAAAAATACGAGAAGCTTCGAAAGCTTTAATAACGCAAAGCTGTTTGCAAGAAAGCTTATTTCAAAATACTCCGAAGCGCCGAAGTATCTCGATGAAGTGAGAAACGGTAACCGTAAAAAATATCGAGCGGCTATTGCCAACTTTTTTGAAAAGTATTTTAATGACCCAAACTTTCCATATACAGAAGATGATATTCCCTCTGGTGATTCAAACGATTATGAGGAAACAGCACCGAAAAGTATGATATTTGGTGAGGATTTAGATGAAAACGATAACGATACAGATTACGAGTATGAAAGTCCCGATGAATACTTCGAAGAAGATGAGTTTTACGCCTATATAGGCAATGAATGGATTATTACCGGTGATTTTGAGCAGTGCGAGTTGCCTGCTATGGAAACAAATCTCATACTCTCAATGGACGAAAACGAGACGTACAAATACAACGAAGACACTCTTTCGATAAAAATTTACAGAAAATTATGTGCAGGAGGAAGCTCAAATCCCGTCCTGCTTCTCGCGGAGCTTGAGCAAGGTCACCGTATCGATCCCGAAATTTATAAAGATGAAAATGAAGCTAAACATACCTACGAAGAGGCATACGGTGCCGGGGAGAAGGCTCCTATGTCAATACGCACGGTTTATCGGCACATCAAAATGCTCCACGACCTCGGATACGTAATAAAAAAAGAAGAGGGCGGCTTCTCCCTTGAGGGCAAAACCGCACCTAAAACGAATATTGATTTTGGAACCAGCGCATATCCGATAATGCTGCTTGATGTTCTTGAAGAAGCAGAAAAACCACTGCTGCAGGCAGATATAATAAGCGCAATACTTAAGAAGTATCACGTTTCTATTCACCGCAAGACAATCGGAAGGCTGATCAAGGGACTTATCGACCTTGGATATGATATAGAGCATACCAAAGAGGGGTATAAGCTCATTATGACGTGATGTTATTATAATGAAGCAAAAGGAGCTACTATGGGTAAAATTTACGAGCAATACATACCGTCCGAGCAATTGGTTAGCCGTTTTGAAGCCAAATACGATGGCATATACGAAACAGTGACGACAGTACGTGAATTCGCCGTTCCGCAAGGTATGGAGGAAATTGGTGAAAAGGCGTTCTTTAAGTGCAAAAATTTAAGAAAAATTACTATTCCCAAAGGCGTTCATACAATTCACAAAAAGGCGTTTGAGGCTTGCTCGGCTCTTGAGGAAATTATAATACCCAAAAGCGTTACTAAAATTGAGGCGCGCGCATTCTACGATTGCAAGAAGCTGAAAAAGATCATTTTGCCCGATAATCTATTGGAAATTCCGCGCTCGTTATTTGAAAACTGCTGTGCACTCGAAGAAATTAAATTGCCCGAGGGAATCACTAAAATCGGTGACAGAGCATTCTTTGACTGTAAAAATCTTGTTGATATTCGCATTCCCGAGTCTGTCAAGGCGATAGGCGCGCAATCCTTCAAGGGATGCAGAAAAATCAGAAAATTAGAGCTACCCGAGGGGATCTCGGAAATCCCCTACGGCGCATTTTGCAGCTGCGTGGGTATCAATGAGTTAACAATTCCGCAGTCTGTAAAAACGCTTGGCGAGCAAGCATTCTGCGGTTGTGAGTCACTTGAACATATTGAGATTCCTAAAGGTATCACTGAGATTCCGAAGTACGCCTTCGCTTGCTGCTATTCATTCACAGAGGTTGTTATCCCCGAGGGGATAACCGAGCTAGGCGAGGGCGCTTTCGAACATTGCCGCAATATTCAAGCTATACGTTTGCCAAATTCATTGGAAAGCATAGCAAAAGACGCATTTTTGAACTGCGCAAGTCTGTATTGGCTTTACATTCCGGCGAACGTGCGTGAGATTGGCAGTCGCGCATTTTCTGCAAGATGGAAGGGGGTTGACACAGTAGACGAATTCCCCACACTGCAGGTTAGAGACAATTTCTATGCGTTTCGTTATGCAAAGGAAAATAAGATACCCTATCAGTTTCTACCAGAGCATAATAGAACACTAAACGACTTTGAAAAGTAAGAATAGCTTTATTTTGATAGAGGATGACAAATGTACGATAAGATTTGCAACATTATTAAAAAGAATTTTGGAACAGACGTTTTGTCGGATTTGGCAAAAGATATCACAGATAAAAACGAGCCGTATTGGTTGCCATACGTAATTTCACACGAGCAGGCGCGTGATATTATTGAGATCCTGCTTAAAGATGGCGGCGAGGATGTATATTGGTTTATTTGGGATAATATGAGTTTTGTTGGTTTTCTTAATAGAATAGACAATCCGGGAGAATTAACAAAACAGCTTCGAGAACGATACAAAAAAGCCCGTAATGATTATTATAATTTACCGTATCACGTCAGTGATCCCGTTACGACCGAAAGACTTCGTTTGGCTCCGATGGATGATGCCGTTGCCGAATATTTAAAGGATGAGATTAAAAAAGAAGGCGAAAGTGAAGATTTTGTAAATTCTCTTAATTTACATCTTGAGGCGCCGCGAATCTTCTTTTCCATAACCGACATAAATGATAATAAACCGATAGGCTATATTGGTTTAACATTGCTGGAACGTTTTGGTGCCGCGTTCTCGGAAAGCACCTGCAATTTAGAATACTACATAACACCTGAAGCCAGAAGAAAAGGATACCTAAAGGAAGCCGCGCAAAAGGTAATTGAAATGGCTTTTGATAGAAAGACAACCGTGCAAAATGAAGGCCGCCACAGCTACGTTATGGAAAAAACAAATCTTCTGGTCAAGATGATAAAAATTATGTGTGACGTAAACAACCTGGCCAGCTATAAATGCGCCGTTTCTTTGGGATTTAAGGAAGAAGGTACTCTTTCTTTTGTGAAAAACGGAGAAATATATCAAGAGTACGTAATGTCAAAAGATATAATCTAAAAAGACAAATCAAACAAAGCCATAAAAACAAAAAAGTCCTCGCTGAAAACGAGGACTTTTGTCTATTTCCATCTGTTATTAATGGCGTTAATAATCGTTTCTACGCCTTCATTTTCGGAGCTACCAATTATTGCGCTTGCTATTTTTTTTACTTTTAAATTGTTGCTTTTTGTTTTTAATTGATCCACCAAATCCAATTCAAATCCAATCTGCCAGAAAAACATATCCACGCATTTCATTACAGGATATTCAATATCAGCATTTTCGATCTTCAATGAGTCTTTATTTGCAACAGCAAACTTTACAAGCTCAGAGAAGGTTGTTCCTTTGTTTTCTATAGTCTGTCTTAACGAACCAAACTTGGATTTGTGGGTTTGCTTCAACCATTGAATTCCTCTTTTCAAAAATCTATCAAACGCTGGAACGCATCCCAATGTTCCCATTAATATCTTGGTAATAAGCGTATCGCTGGGTCTATCTTCCCAATCTCCCCGGTCGTTTTCGCGTGTATATGAATTGCTAATTATATCGTACAGTCCATTGCATTTTTCAAAAATCAGGTTAACGTCATTATCTAAATTGTGATCACTAGGGACATATCCTACAAGGCTATCATATTTTTCAGCCAATAATATTTTTACCGCTGGTATGTGGGTTTTATAATCGCGTTGTAACAAGAATGACGATCCGCGATACATTCCCCAACTTGCGAGATAGAATGCAAGATGTAGTGCTAAATAATCGACAATTTTCTTTTTCTCATCCTCGTCTGCTTTTTTGTACTTTTCTCTTCCTTCACAAAAAGCAGAGTAACACCACTCCCAAGATTTATACCTCGTGTCCGCCGCGCCCTCTTCTTTATCATCAATTAAGTTGTAAAACGATTCTAAAGATTGCCTTATGTACTTATCATCGATTTTGTAATTTTCAATTTGAACTTCCATACACAATTCCTTATTTAATATTATTAGCGCTTGTCCTTATTGTCAGCAAAAGATGTGTTTCATCCACAAGCAAATTTGCCATCTTGACAACAGCCGGCTTAGCATTTGCAAACTCGCGTTTTACAGCTTTTTTCACACCATTTTCATTTGATTTTGCAATAAATATCGCTTGACTGATAGCGCAGGAAGGTACTATTATCTCGTCAACCATTTTGTTAAAGGATTCATTATCCGTTTTCTTTTTAATAACTAGTACCATGTCCTTCCACACCAACGGATCTGTGCCGTCATAAAACACATCGCACTTTGCAAGAAACGCATCGGGATGATTTTCAAGTATTTTGCTTGCAACTGCCAGCTTCGGTGCTGCACCGCATCCTTCGTCAAAAGCAAAGCACATAGCAACGCCCGAATCAAACGCATCTTTAATCCCGCTTGCTTGCTCTGCTGTTAGCTTCACGTTTCTGAAATCTCTTGACTTATCTCTAAACATAACATTTTCTCCTGAAATATTATTTTAAGAATATTATACATCATTTTTCGACTTTTTTCAACTATGTTAGTAATCATAAATTTTTGTAGCTCGTTCATTGTCCAAGGCTACGTGTTTTTTCTTTGTTTCATGCTGACCAAATTTTGATCACCGCGAGGCGTTTTTCATTGTCTTAGGCGTAGTGATTTTTCACGTTTGATCTTTGTTTAAGGATGGCAAAATTTTTGTCATGAAAAGCTCTTGCTTTTTCCTTGTTTTAGAGTTATAATACAGCAAATCAAGCGTATATGTCACGTGCTTTTCTTAACACGGGTA
>CAJGBX010000078.1 GCA_904501685.1 Clostridiaceae bacterium | reverse complement strand
TAAGCTGCAAATGCAACTGTTCTATTGTCAGTTATTTTTATAAATTCGGTTTTCAAAGCGTTCCCGTAACGCTGCATGCTTATCAAAGTTCAAAATCCCTGTCGAAACCTTTACATCCCCTTATATAAGCCTCTGCGTTTTGGCAGAGGCTCTTGGTTAATTAAAAATTCAACACCGTCCTAAGCCATCTTACCGACAAAGCACACCACTTATTATTATACTTCATAATTTCACCTTCAGGATTTTCCACAAGCCCATACTGACATGTAGAAATACCATGCCCACCTTTTGGGAAAACATGCAATTCAAATGGTATTTTCTTTTCAGTTAAAGCTGCCGCATATTTCAGCGAATTCATAGGATTAACTGTTCGGTCATCCGATGCCAACCAAATAAAAGTCTCAGGTGTTAATGCCGGATTGACATGCTTTTCCAATGAAAAATGTTCAACATCCTCTTCAGCTAATTCATTTTTACCGGTCAATGCGATAAATGAACTCATATGAGTAGGCTGCTCAGCAGTGATTACGGGATAGCAGAGTATTGCCGCCTGAACCGGAGCAGGTTGAGGCACGATATCAGTGACCGCTTTGTCGTTACGCAAGGTGCAATAACTCGCAGCAAGATGACCGCCGGCAGAAAATCCCATAATTGCAATTTTCTCGGGGTCGGATACAAACTTTTGAGCATTCTTTTTAATATAATCAATAGCACAGGCAACCTCAATCAATTGCTGAGGATAGGTATGAGGAACTACGGAATAATGCAAAACAAAGCAGTTGCAGCCTGCCGCCATATACTCAAAGCCTACTGCCTGACCCTCGCCTTTCCATGTGAATGAATATCCGCCACCTGGACAAATAAGCACATTGGGTCTCAGAAATCTTTCCTGATATTCAGGTCTGACGCAATCATGCACCATTATTTCCAAAGTAGGGTCAGCACCGAAACGATCAATCTCCGGATAAATATCCTTTAAATGTACAATTTCATAAATCATTTTTATTCACCTTTACCTATTACGTTCTTTCATTTCGCGTTCAATAGTACGCTCTGCGCTTCTTTTAGCCATATCTGCACGCTTATCGTAAAGCTTTTTACCTCGGCAAACACCAAGCTGAACCTTAACTAATGAGCCCTTAAAATAAAGTGACAACGGAATAAGTGTCAAGCCCTGCTGCTTTATAACACCTATAAGACGGTTTATATCCTTTTTATGAAGTAAAAGTTTTCGAACCCTGGTCGGTTCACGATTAAAGATATTGCCCTTTTCATAAGGACTGATATGCATACCCTTAACAAAAACCTCACCGGCATCAATATCACACCAAGAGTCCTTCAGGTTAACTCCTCCTTGACGGATAGACTTAACCTCGGTACCGCAGAGCTCAATTCCGCATTCCATACTTTCCTCAACGAAATAATCGTGAAATGCCTTTTTATTGGTTGCAATAGTTTTCAAATTTTCACTCACACGGTTTCACCTTCCTTCTGTGGGTTTTTATTTTAACATATTAAATCCAACTTGTAAAGAGGTAACATTTCGACAAAATATTTATAAATATAAGCTTACATTTGTTAAGGCTTTTAATTATTGACAAGTTCAACTGATTATGGTACAATTTGAAAATACCAAGTTGTTTTAGAAGTTTAATTGGACAGAGTGACCCTCTTAATACGTAGCAGTAGTTCCGTTACAAAAAATCCTTTGCCCCTTAAATTTAATATTATTTACAAATATGCCCCCTTAGTTAAATGGATATAATAAACCCCTCCTAAGGGTTAGTTGTGAGTTCGATTCTCGCAGGGGGTGCCAAAAGTCAGTTGCTGCCTTCAGGTGACGACTGACTTTTTTACTATTCGATAATCGCACAGAGCGCTACACTAAATAAACCGGAACGCACATCAAGTGTGTTCCGGTTTCTGTTAATTGTTTTCTTCGGGATATTTGTCTTTTCTGTAAGGAATTTCACGCATAACCTTTTCGCTATCAGGTTTTTGCTCTAACAGCTCGGGATTTTTAAGGTATTTCCTGAACTGTCTGAACGCCATTGCAAAATAACTGCCCGAGCAAATACGTTCGTCCATTACAACACCTAACGGAATGCATTTTTCAAATTCAATCTCACCGTCAAGTTTACGCTTTGGTACCTCACGGGCATTGCCCATTGTAATAAACACACCGGTTGTACCAAAGTTATAAATATGATGAAAAATATGGTTGGTTCTGATACTTGCAAGGTTCGAAATGGTAAGGCTTGAATGAAACGGACTTGCATCAATAATAGCTCTGGGTAGCCAACCGTGCTTATCCATCCATACCAAAAGATTTACACCGACGCGAAGCAACCCGGGTACACTTAACAAAAATTTAGCCAGCTTATCGGTGCTGTTTTCACTTTCGGAATTTTTATTTGTATCAATATATTCAGTGATCTTCTCATTAACATCAAAAACAGTATCCATAAGGTCAAAGTTAACCTTAGACATTGTACCGTTATCCATTTCGCCCGCCTTAAGGACAACCATTGCAACATTAAATTCATTACGTGCATAGACCTTTTTATTAACAACAAAACGGTTAAGCTGCGGGTATTCGCCTAAAACCCTGGTATATGCTGCAATAATAACCGCAAGGTGACTAAGCCTTAATCCCTCTTTACGTTTTGCATTCAAATAGCTTTGAATCGGTTCTGCCGGTATATCAACCTCAATAAAATTCAGCGCATCGTTTCGCTTAGGCATTATATGCGGAGTAATAGCATACTCAACACTTTCTACCTTGATTTTTTTACCGTCACCTCTCATATATTCACCCCTCAACAAAATACATACGTACATTGTACTATAATCAGTCAATTTTGTCAAATGCTAATATTTACAATAAGCTTAAAGCCCTGTATCGTGTGATACAGGGCTTTAATAATCAATTTTCATTAGATTGAAATGACATTTGCCATATAATATTTTTCCAAATTAAAATTCTTGGTCATATTAAGAGCTTCAAAAATATCATAATCAACCAATTTGCCGTCACGGTAACCAACGACACGGTTGCCTATGCCCTTACTTAACAGATTCACGGCGTAGCTACCCATACAGCTTGCCATTTCACGATCACGCACGGTAGGACAACCGCCTCTTTGAACGTGACCCAAAACCGTAGCTCTGGTTTCGATACCTGTTCTTTCCTCAATCTTTTCTGCCAAGCTTTGAACATTACCTACACCCTCGGCAACGACAACGATAAAATGCTTTTTACCTGACTGATGAGTAAGCACGATTTTATTGACAATATCACGGTCAACATCAAAGTGAACCTCGGGCACCAAAATAGCCGCTGCACCGACCGCAATACCGGTTTCCAAAGCCAACCAGCCGGCATGTCTGCCCATTACCTCAACAACCGAGCAGCGCTCATGCGACTGAGCGGTATCACGAAGCTTATCGACCATTTCCATAGCGGTATTCATAGCAGTATCAAATCCGATTGTGTAATCGGTAGATGCAATATCATTATCAATAGTACCGGGAATACCAACGCAAGGAATGCCGTGCTCAGACAAATCACGTGCACCTCTAAAAGAACCGTCACCGCCGATTACAACAATACCGTTAATGCCGTATTTCTTGCAGTTTTTTATTGCGGCATTCATACCCTCTTCGGTTTTAAAGAACGGACTGCGAGCGGTGTAAAGCACTGTACCGCCACGGTGAATGATATCATTTACGTCACGAACATTCATCTGAAAAATATCGCCCTCAATAAGACCGTTATAGCCACGACGGATACCAAAGCACTTTATACCCATTGAAACAGCAGTTCTGACTACGGCACGGACAGCCGCATTCATTCCCGGAGCGTCACCTCCGCTGGTTAAAACACCAATAGCAGTTACATCATTCATAGAATATACACCCGTTTCAAATTATAAAAATACAAATATCATATAAATCGTATAATACCTCAAAACACCGATTATGTCAAGTAAAAACAGGTAAAAGCATTACAAAACCAATCGTTTACGAAATATACTTAACATTTTTCGAACCCAAAATTTCATTAAGAGATAAAATAAGCTCACCGTCAACAGATGCCCAGCTATTCTTAGGCGAACAAAACGCCTTACCGGACTCTGTTTCCTTAATAATCACCGGCACATCTCCCTTGTAATTATCCAAAATACTTCGTGCCGCTTTATATTCATCACTCTTCATTGAGGTCACCCTCAAGTACAAACCCTTTTTATATTTCGGGGCTTCGGTATTTTCGGCAGTCTGCGGCTTATCAACTTTAATATTCGCAACAGCCTTACCGCATACCAAGCTATCAATTCGGTCGGCTATAATGTCAACCTCACCCGATTCCTTTAAAGACACTCTGCCTACAACCCTTACAGCCGCACCCTGTTTTAAAGAATCGGCATATTTTTCATATAGCTTTGGGAAAACAATCACATTAACCGAGCCGTACATATCCTCAACTTCAAGGAATGCAATTGTTTGGTCATTTTTGGTTGCCTTCCGGCGTACCTTAGACACCATTGCACCGATTGTCACCATTTTACCGTCTAAGCGTGCTACCTTTTCGGTGTCATTAAGGTCAAAGGTTTTTAATAGACCTTTTTCACTTAAAGCACCCGAATACTGCTCCAAAGGATGACCTGAAATATACATTCCGGTAACCTCTTTTTCACCGGTTAACAGTTCAAAATGCGGCATTTCATCGCAATTCTCTATATAGAAATGTTTAGTTTCCTCACCGAAAGCATTACCGAACAAATCCATCTGCCCATGCATTGTGTACTTCTTTTCCGAATCAATCGAACGCATAAGCTGTTCAATACCCTGCAGCAATGCACGTCGGCTAAGGTTAAAGCAATCCATTGCACCGCTTTTGATTAAGCTTTCAACAGCTCTGCGGTTAAGGTCAAACCCGAAAAGGCGGTCACACATATCGTAAACCGACTTATATACCCCGTTTTGCCGTTCGGCTATCAAGCGTTCAACCAAATTACCGCCGATATTTCTGATAGCCAAAAGACCAAATCGAATACCATCAGCAGTCGGAGTAAAATGCCGTTCGCTCAAATTTACATCAGGTGGTAAAATTTTAATATTGTTTTTTATACACTCAGCCATATATCGGCCCAATTTCGACTGATTATCAAGCACACTTGTAAGCAAGGCCGCCATATATTCCTTTTCATAATGGCATTTTAAATATGCAGTTTGATAAGCAACATAAGCGTAAGCTGCAGCGTGCGACTTATTAAAAGCATATGAGCTGAATGCCGACATTTCATCAAATATCTTCTCAGCCGCCTCGGCACTGACACCCCTTGCGACACAGCCCTCGCATGAAACCGTACCGTCGGGATTTTTTTCGCCGTAAATAAACGCCGTACGTTCCTTTTCCATAACCTCGTGCTTTTTCTTAGCCATTGCACGCCGAACAATATCTGCCCTGCCTAAGGAATACCCTGCAAGACTGCGAAAAACCTGCATAACCTGCTCCTGGTAGACAATACAACCGTAGGTAACCTCCAAAATAGGTCTTAACAGTTCGGTAGAATACTTGATTTTATCAGGATTATGACGGTTTTCGATATATTTAGGAATGGAGTCCATAGGTCCCGGTCGGTAAAGCGAAATTATAGCAATTAAATCCTCAATTTTCTCAGGTTTAAAAGACATTAAAACATTTTTCATTCCGCCTGATTCAAACTGAAAAACACCCTCGGTTTGACCGCGGGACATCATTTTCATTGTGGCTTTATCATCCAAAGGAATTTTGTTTATATTAAAATCGGACACCTTACGGCGAATTATTTTGACGGTATCATCTATGACCGTCAGGTTGCGAAGCCCCAAAAAGTCCATTTTAAGTAAGCCTAATTCCTCTAAGGTGGTCATTGTATACTGTGTTACAACCGCCTCATCACTTGTAGCTAACGGCACATACTCAGACACCGGCAGGTCGGTTATAACGACACCGGCGGCGTGTGTTGAAGCGTGTCTTGGCATACCCTCAACCTTTTTCGCCATATCAATAAGCGACTTGACCGTTGGGTTGGTGTCGTATTCATTCTTAAGCTCCGGCACCTTTTTAAGGCTCTGGTCTATGGTTATTTTAAGCTCCTGCGGTATAAGCTTTGCAATACGGTCACAACTGGCATAGGGTATATTCATTGCTCTGCCGACATCTCTTACCGCAGCACGTGCCGCCATTGTGCCGAAGGTCACAATCTGCGCCACGTGGTCACTGCCGTATTTTCTGATAACATAATCTATAACCTCTTGGCGTCTGACATAGCAAAAATCAATATCAAAGTCAGGCATAGAGACACGCTCTGGATTTAAGAACCGCTCGAAAAGAAGATTATATTTCAATGGGTCGATACCGGTAATACCGAT
>CAJGBX010000077.1 GCA_904501685.1 Clostridiaceae bacterium | reverse complement strand
CAGATAATATCACCGCCCCATTCCTCGGGAACAAGACCGTGCTCGGTCAACTGCTGCTTAATGCGGTCGGGGTTAGCCTCGGGCTTATCCATTTTGTTAATAGCAACAATAATCTGTACCTCTGCAATTTTAGCATGGTTAATAGCCTCAATAGTCTGCGGCATAATACCGTCATCAGCGGCAACAACCAAAATTGCAATATCGGTAGCCATAGCACCGCGCTGACGCATTGAGGTAAATGCGGCGTGTCCCGGAGTATCAAGGAAGGTAATCTCATTACCCTCGTGGTTTACACGGTAAGCACCGATGTGCTGAGTAATACCGCCGGCTTCACCTGCAGTAACCTTGGCGTTACGGATAGCGTCAAGCAATGAGGTTTTACCGTGGTCAACGTGGCCCATAACAACAACGATAGGACTTCTTGGCTTCAAGGTTTCCTCGGTATCCTCCGAAATATCCATAATACGCTCTTCAATTGTAACAACAACTGCACGCTCTACCTTGCAGCCCATTTCGGTTGCAACGATTTCGGCAGTATCATAGTCAATCGTCTGATTAACTGCCGCAAGCATACCGAGCTTCATTAACTCCTTGATAACCTCTGCGGCGGTTTTCTTCATAGCGGCGGCTAATTCACCCACCGTAATCTCCTCACCGATAGTAACGGTAATCGGAGTCTTTTTAATCTTTTCAAGCTGAAGTCTGCGAAGCTTATCGGCCTCGGTCTCGCGCTTGGCACTTTGCGGGCGTCGGTAGTCCTGCGACTTCTGTTTTATCTTCTGCTTACGCTGAGCATTGTCGTTACGCATTGCGTTTGCAGGCGCAATATTCTCATATCGCTCGTTATATTTATCAATATTTATATTAGAAGCACGTGTATCAACCTTACGGATTTGAACCGGACCTCTGTTCGGTGCCTCGCCCTTCTTTTCCTTTTTGGGTCTCGGCGGAATATTAATCGGTTCGCTAATTGTTTTCTCGGCCTTCTGCTCTTCCTTTTGCTCAGTCTTCGGTTTTGCCTTAGCCTCAGGTTTTTTATCCTGCTTAGGCTCTTCCTTTGTTTGAGCCTTGGGCTCTGCTTTAGTCTCAGGCTTAATTACTTTCTTTTCAGGCTTAGCCTCGGTCTTAGGTGCCGCAGCCGGCTTAACCTCTGCGGGTGCCTTTGCCTTTTCCTCGGCTGCCTTTTGAGCGGCCTGGGCTGCCTTGAACTGCTCTAAAATAGCCATTTGCTCGGCTAACTTGCGGTCCTTTTCAGCCTTGCGCTCCTTTGCACGCTCTTCTCTTGCACGCTCACCTGCGGCAAAATATTCATCAAAGCTCTTAACCTCGTGCTGCTTTGAAATACAGTCAAAAATCAAATCAAGCTCGGTATCCTCCAAAGAGGTTTGACTCTTTTTCTCTACACCCAGCTTATCATTTAATAATGCAATGATATCCTTACTGGAAATATTTAAATCCTTAGATAGCTCATGTATCTTATACTTAATCAGCATTCGTGATTTCCTCCTTTTTACTTTCGAACAGCCTTACCAAAGCATTGGCAAAGCCGTCGTCACATATGGCCACAATGCCGGCCTTTATACCAATTGCCGCAGAAACCTCCAAAATAGTAAACGGTACTGTTTCAACCGGTACGATTCCGCCGCTAAAGTATTTTATCTCTTTAAGTGATTTTGCGGATATATCGCTTGCTACTGCAACAAATTTTGCAGTATTCTTTTGACACGCTTCTTTAGAGGCGGCAAAACCAACCGCCAGCTTGCCTGCCTTTCTGGCAAGCCCCAAATACGACAAAATTTTATTATTCTGCACTATTTAGCTCCTTTAAAATCTGCTCAGTAACGGCTTCGGGAACTGCCATAGAAAAGCTACGCTCCAATCGCTTGGTCTTGACAGCTTTTTTATAGCATTCGGCACTGTGACAAATATATGCACCGCGTCCGTTAAGCTTTCCCGAACGGTCAAGCATTATTTTCCCCTCGGGAGTTTTTACAATACGTACCAAATCACGCTTAGGCTTCATTTCACCGCAGCCGGTACACTGTCTTAAAGGTTGTTTTTTAGGTGTCATAGCAATAATCCTTTAAATTATAGTTTAGTTCTGAACGCTGTCGTCGCCCTCACCATAGAAACCACTTTCGGGATGAATATCAATCTTCCAGCCGGTAAGACGTGCAGCAAGTCGAACGTTCTGACCCTTATTACCGATAGCCAAGGAAAGCTGACTGTCGGGTACGGTTACACGGCAGACCTTCGGCTCCTCACTCTCAACAGTGACCGACAAAACCTTAGCCGGAGACAAAGCCTCGGTAATAAAGGCAACCGGGTCATCCGAATACTTTACAATGTCAATCTTTTCGCCGCCCAATTCTTCAACAATGGCGTTTACACGAACACCTCGCTGACCGATACATGCACCAACGGCATCAATATCAGGATTCTGCGACCAAACTGCCATTTTTGTTCTTGAGCCTGCCTGACGGGATACTGCCTTAATTTCGATAGTACCGTCATAAATTTCGGGAACCTCGGTTTCAAACAAACGCTTGACAAGACCGGGATGTGTTCTTGAAATCATAGCTCTGGGACCTCTGTCCTCATTTCTTACATCAACGATATAAACCTTAATATGGTCGCCCTCTTTAAGCACCTCATCCGGAACCTGCTCGGTCTTTGGTAAGGTTGCTTCGCCTCTGCCGATAGTAATAGATGCGTTACCGGTCTTGGGGTCGATACGCTGAACAACAGCAGTAACGAGCTCCTTATTACGGCTCTGGAACTCCTCAAAGGTCTGACCTCTTTCGGCTTCCTTTACGCCCTGACGGATAACGTGCTTGGCATTCTGTGCAACAATTCTGCCGAACTTCTTGGTTTCAAGCGGAATGTCAACAAACTCGCCTACCATAGCATTTTTGTCTGCCTTTAAAGCATCCTCAAGTAAAATCTGAGTATATTCGTCCTCAATTTCACTAACTACAGTTTTACGGACGTATACCTTAAAAATTCTTTGCTCGGTATCCATTTCGCAGAATACCACGTCCTTACCGCCGTAATCCTTTTTAGCAGCAACAATAATTGCACTTCTGATTTTTTCTGCCAAGTAACTTTCGGGAATACCGCTTTCCTCAGCCATCATTTTCAATGCGTCAAAAATTTCGGCGGTCATATCCACCTGTACTTCCTTTTTTGCCCTAGCCATTTTCCATTGTACCTCCGTTATATTAATTTCATTTTTAACTTACTTAAAACTCAGCATCGTCTAATTTGACGTATACCAATTCTTTTGTGTCAAAGGTGATTTCCTCACCGTCAATTTCTACGATAACGCCGTTTTCGTTTGAGAGTAAAACGCCCTTAAACTCACGCTTATTATCCCTTGGTCTGATAAGCTTAAGCATTACCTTTTCTCCCTTATACTTTTCGAAGTGCCACCTCTCGGTCAACTCTCTTTCGAGTCCCGGTGAGCAAACCTCCAAATAATAGGAAACATTTATGGGGTCGGCCTCATCCAAAATAGGGTCAATAAGCCTTGATACATCGGTGCAGTCGTTAATATCAACTCCGCCGTCCTTATCAATAAACACGCGTAAATACCACGATGTGCCTTCCTTTTGGAATTTAACATCCCAAAGCTGTAGCCCCATACCCTCAATTGAGTCCTTAATCAAACCCGCCACCTTGACGGCAGTTGGATTCTTTGCCACAGTAATACCTCCTTAAACATCCGTACAAAAAGTGAAGAGCGGGTCACCCCACTCTCCTTTTCTTCAATCTCAGTTTAATTTACTATAACATATCGTTCCAACTTTGTCAAGCAATATTTACAAGCTAGAACATATTCTTGATTTCCGACAGTATTGATGCACTCTCCAAAGAAGTCTCACGATTTTCCATTGCAACATACTCCTTAGGACGAACTGCGCTCTTATAAGCAGGTCTTATAATTCTGCCACCGTTCGAAAGCTCCTCAGCACGGTGTGCACACCAGCCTGCAACACGCGAAGTGGCAAACAGAGCAGTATACATTTCAACCGGAAGACCGAGCATGGAATATACAAAGCCCGAATAGTAGTCAACATTAGGACAGATAACCTTTTTATCGCCCTTGACTTCGGCAAACAATGTCGGTGCAAGAGAGGCTATTTTATCCATAAGCTTTAATTCGTCCATTCTGCCCTTTTCGATAGCTAAGCCTTCGGCACTGCGGCGTAAAAGCACTGCTCGAGGGTCGGAAAGCGTATAAATTGCGTGGCCCATACCGTAAATAAGACCGGTTTTATCAAATGCCTCCTTGCGTAAAATCTTACGCAAATATTCGGCAATTTCATTTTCGTCGTCCCAATTCTTGACATTTTCCTTGATGTCGTTCATCATTTCGACGACCTTTATATTGGCACCGCCGTGCTTGGGACCCTTGAGCGAACTTACTGAGCCTGCAATAGCTGAATAAATATCGGTACCCGATGAGGTTAAAACCCTGGTCGTAAATGTCGAGTTATTACCGCCGCCGTGCTCAGCGTGAAGCATTAACGCCAAGTCAAGCAAATGCACCTCTTCCTCGGTATAGCTGCTATCGGGACGGATAATGTGCAAAATATTCTCGGCAGTTGAAAGCTCCGGCTTCGGAAAGTGCATATAAAGACTTTCCTTATCGTAAAAATGCTTTTTAGCCTGATAAGCATAGGCTATAATAATCGGGAAGCGTGCAAAAAGCTCAAGACTCTGACGTAGATTGTTGTCAATTGAGTTATCGTCGGCACGGTTATCAAACGGTGATAAAGCCAAAACCGCACGCGAAAGGTTGCTCATAATATTACGGCTGGGCAGCCTTAATATCATATCCTCAGCAAAATAATCGGGCAACTGACGCATTGAGCCGATAACGGTATTAAACTCCGCCAGCTCCTCCCTTGAAGGCAGCTTACCGATCATTAAAAGATAAGCAATCTCCTCAAAGCCGAAGCGGTCTTCCTTTATGCAGTTGTCAACCAAATCGGCAATATTATAACCGCGGTATGTAAGCTCACCCTCAATCGGCATACGCTCACCCTCGTTTAAAAGATAGCCGTGAACATTACAAATCTTGGTCATACCTGCCAAAACACCTGTGCCGTCGGAATTTCTTAAACCTTTTTTAACACCGTATTTCTCATAATCCGATTTAGGGATATTATTATGCTTTTTATACTCCGCCGTCAAGGATTCTATATATCCCTCGGGAATATTAAAGTTGTTTTCAGTCATTCTTTCCTCGTTTCTTTGCTCACCTTACACGGTAGCACTCCACATTTTTTTAATATTAAAATTCATTTTACTAAAATAGCTAAATTTAGTCAAGCAAAAAGCCTCATAACTTAATTTTATTAACATAAACACTCTTTTTTTTACAGTCATCATTAATAAAATAAACCAACCGCCTTACTTTGTAAAGAAAAACGGTTGGTTTCGTCTTAAATTAGTAAAGTTAATTTTTAAGGCTCTGCAACGGCGCAGGGATTCTTCCGCCACGTGAAATAAATTTCAACGGTGAATTGCGGTTCAACGGCATTACGGGACCGGAACCCAACAATCCGCCAAAGTTAAGCTCCTCGCCTTCTTTTTTGCCGATAGCAGGAATTACGCGGACTGCGGTAGTCTTAGAGTTGACCATACCGATTGCAGCCTCGTCGGCAATCAATGCCGAAATAATCTCGGCCGGAGTGTCTCCGGGAATGTTAATCATATCAAGACCAACCGAGCAAACCGCCGTCATAGCCTCAAGCTTTTCAATTGTAAGTGCCCCGCTGCGTGCGGCGTCAATCATACCGGCATCCTCGGTAACGGGAATAAATGCGCCTGAAAGACCTCCGACGTGGCTTGAAGCCATAACTCCGCCCTTTTTAACGGCATCGTTAAGCATTGCAAGACAGGCGGTGGTTCCGCAGGCACCGACCGATTCCAGACCGATTTCCTCCAAAATATGGGCAACTGAGTCACCGACTGCCGGTGTCGGAGCCAAAGACAAATCAACAATACCGAACTGAACACCTAAGCGTTGGGTAGCTCTTTGAGCTACAAGCTGACCCATACGGGTAATCTTGAATGCTGTACGCTTAATCAAGTCGGCAACACCTGAAAGGTCTAAATCCTGAGCCTCAGGTCGAGCCAAGGCGGCACGCACAACACCAGGACCCGAAACGCCGACGTTAATGACACAGTCAGGTTCACCAGGGCCGTGGAAGGCACCTGCCATAAAAGGATTATCCTCGGGGGCATTACAGAAAACAACCAGCTTTGCGGCACCGATACACTCACGGTCGGATGTCAGCTCGGCAGTTTTGCGAACAATCCTACCCATCATTGCAACGGCATCCATATTAATACCGGTCTTGGTCGAGCCGATATTGACCGACGAGCAAATATGGTCGGTAACACTTAATGCCTCGGGTATACTTTCAATCAATTCGCGGTCGCCTGCGGCAAAGCCCTTCTGGACCAATGCCGAGTATCCGCCGAT
>CAJGBX010000076.1 GCA_904501685.1 Clostridiaceae bacterium | reverse complement strand
TAAAAAAGCAGAGCCGCCTTGAAAGGCAAAACTCTGCATTAAGTGATATTTTTATTTTAAGCACTGCCGAAGCCGGAAAAACAATGCTCTCGGTTACAGTGTTTGTTGTATTTTTTGCCGGTGTCGGAGGAGGCCTTTCGGCCTTTGATTTTCCCGGCATCAACCTTATCAAAGCCCTGCTTGAGGTGACGTCAGGCTTAGCCGACATCACAAGACAAAAGCTGCCGCTTGCGGCCTTTTTGTTAGGCTTTGGCGGAATTTCGGTTATATTTCAGGTCATATCCTCTGCCGAACAATTAAAGCCGAAATTCACCGTCATTTTTCTTTCTCGACTTGTCCACGGCACCATTTCAGCGTTGCTGATAATCACTGCCGAAATACTTTTCCCCCGTAATCTTGCCACCGGCTCGTTTAACCAAAGACCCGATTCCCTATCGGTTCACACAAGTCCGATATCCGCAATAAGCCTCTTAATCCTATGCTTGACAGTACTGTTTTTCATCGGCTCGTCATCAAAGCAAAATAAATTTGATTAGCTCGCATTGACCTCAACAACATCCTCGTTAAGCTTTGAAAAAATCAGCCGCTGACCCTTATAAAGACCCACATTTCCCGAAAGCAGGAACGCAGTTACAGCGGCAATTGCACAGAAAATGAAGCCTTTTCCCTCAAAAATCTCTACCGCGAGCACAATTGTGGCCAACGGACAGTTAGTCACACCGCTAAACATTGCCACCATTCCGACCGCAGCGCCCAAAGAGGGTGAAATGCCGACCAACGCACCGACTGTAGCGCCCAGTGCTGCGCCGATATAAAAGGTCGGTACAATTTCGCCGCCCTTAAATCCCACCGAAATAGTCAATACAGTAAAGATGATTTTCAGCAAAAACGCCTCGTTATGCCACTTGCCTGTAGTGAAAATGTGCTCAATTATCTCCATTCCGCCGCCGTTATAGTCCTGATTGCCGACCAAGGCGGTCAAAACTATCAGCACAGCTCCTCCCAATACAATCCGCAAATAACGGTTAGGTAAATATCTTTTGATTTTAGCCTTTGAAAAATGAATAGCCTTGCAAAATACAATGCTCACAAAAGCTGCCGCAACCGATATGAGTACAACTCGCCAAACACTATTGAGCCCTAATTCAGGCAGGCCGGTAATTACGAAACGCTCAGGCTTGACACCCAGATAAGATGCAATACCGAAGGCTGAAACGGTTGCCACAGTTACAGGAAAAAAGGCTCCCGAGCAAAAATGACCGACACTGACAACCTCTAACGCAAAAATTCCTGCACCGATAGGTGTGCCGAAAAGCGCCGAAAAAAACGCGCCCATTCCGCACAGTGTTAAAATATGCTGAGTTTTTTTGTCAAGCCGAAGCAAGCCGCCCAAAGCCGAGGCAATACTGCCGCCTAACTGCAAAGCCGCGCCCTCGCGTCCTGCCGAGCCGCCAAAAAGATGGGTGAGCGTGGCGCCGATGAAAATAGCCGGCGCCAATAAATACGGCACCTTTTTCTCGGTACGGACGCTTTCAAAAACATCGTTTGTGCCAACCCCCGTAACCTTAAACAGTCGGTAAATTGCAACCGACAAAACACCGCCTAAAGGCAACATTAAAACAAGCCAGCCGTTACTTAACCGCAGCTCGGTGACAAAGGCAATGCATTTGGCAAAGCCTGCGCCTACCGTACCGCCAATAACACCTACCAAAGCTCCCAGCAAAAGCCACTTGAAGAACGAAATGCTGTATTCCTTTAAAGACCTGTATGTGATTTTTAAAAGTTCTTTCATTGATTTCCCCTTAGTTAAAAGATACCTTAAAACCGCCCTTTTAGGCTGGTTCTGGTTCGTTTATATTAGCACCAACATTTTCACTCTTTGAACAGTCCTTTTTTATTATACAACTTTCGGCAAAAAAAATATCCTCGGAACAAGTCCGAGGAATTTTTTTGGTGGACGCTGGGGGACTCGAACCCTCGACCGCCCGCACGTCAAGCGGGGGCTCTACCAGCTGAGCTAAACGTCCAAATAAACTCGCAAGGGTTATTATATACAAAACACACCCAATTGTCAAGTATTATTTTAAAATCCCTTTGTGAACTCTGCCGCTGTTTATTTCAGAGAGGGAAAATCCCTCCCTGAAAACTTGAATTTCCTCTTTATATCAGCTCTTTATAAATCTCGTTTCGGCGAAGACCCGTAGCATTTGCAGCATTTTTTGCGGCAGAGGTCGGACTCATTCCGCTTTGGACAAACTCCCTCGCCATATTTACGGCATCGGCAAGAGTATATTCCTTTTGGGCAGTCTCCTCTTTAGCGCCTGCAACAATCAGCACATATTCGCCCTTTGCACTGCCGTCGGAGTATTTTTCGGCGGCGGCCTTTAATGTAGTACGTTCACAGGATTCATGCAGCTTAGTAAGCTCCTTCACCAATGCTATTTCGCGGTCGTTGAATACCTTATAAAGGTCGTTAAGGGTGTTGGCGAGCTTATGCGGCGCCTCATAAAAAATCAGTGTACGGTCATCGTTCTTTATCTTAGCTAAATGCTCACGCCGGCGATTTTTATCGACCGACAAAAAACCCTCAAAGCTGAAACGCCCCGAAGGCATACCCGAAATGGCAAGAGCAGTAATAAGCGCGCTCGGTCCGGGCACCGATTCAACCGCCAAATCCTGCTCACGGCAAAACCTCACCAAATCCTCACCGGGATCGGAGATTGCCGGCATACCTGCGTCGGTCACAATTGCACAGGTTTCACCTTGTGCTATTCGGTCGGCTATTTCCTCACGCCGTGCAATTTTATTGTGCTCGTGGTAGCTTATCATCGGCTTCTTTATTCCCAAATGATTAAGCAGCTTTACCGACACCCGAGTATCCTCGGCGGCAATAAAATCCACATTCTGAAGTGTTTCGGCAGCTCTTGGCGATAAATCGCCAAGATTTCCTATCGGTGTACCGACAACATAAAGTTTTCCGCTCATTTTAATTCCTTTCAAATTCCACGGCCGTGGTTTTCCTTATAGTCACCGTAAATTTCAAGCATTTCGTCACTCAAAATTCCGTCTTTTTCGACATACAGCGGGGGCAAAACCGTCAGCCCGTTTTTACCGCCGACCTTACCCTCAACCAACACAAGCCAAGGCTCCTTACCCTCACGCTGAATGACCTCACGTAAGACTTTCGGCTCAATTGAGTTGGCCCGCATTTCGGTGAAAATATCGGTCAGCCTCTCGGGACGGTGGCAGACACAAAGCCTGCCGCCAAATTTCAACAAATGCTTTGCCGCCTTTACAATATCACCGAAAACACACTTGACCTCATGTCGGGCAATACGTTCGGCCTCGGATGAATTCTGACTGCCTGCACCGTCGGCTTTATACGGCGGATTGCAGGTAACCAAATCAAACTCGGCATTCGGTAAAACCGACTTAATCTCCTTCAAATCGGCATTTATTACGGTAAAAGCACCGTTTAACCCGTTAAGCTCAACATTTTTGCTCGCAATTTCGGCGGCCGGTGTTTGAATTTCAACTCCGCTTATTTTTTCTACCGAACCGTTTTTCAACAGCAAAAGCGGAATTATTCCGCAACCCGTACCTAAATCGCAGGCGTTTTTGGATAGCTTTTTGCCTGCAAAATCGGCAAGCAGTACCGCATCGGTACCAAACGTGTGCTCATCACTCACATAAATTTGGAACTTACCCAACGGCTCTTTTTTAATATTTGCCATTATTTGCGGCTCCACTTAGTACCCTCGCGGGTATCCTCAAGAATGATGCCCATATCGCTCAACTGCTGACGGATTGCGTCGGCCTTGGCAAAATCCTTAGCCTTTTTAGCGGCTGTACGCTCGGCAATCAAGCCTTCAACCTCGGCATTCAAGCTATCGTCCTTTTGAACATACAAAAGACCTAAAACATCGCAAAGCTCCATAAATCCCTTTAAGCAGGCCTCAAGTGTTGCCTTGCCTGCATTTTCGGCAACCAGCTTATTGATATCACGCACCATTTGGAACACCTCGCCCAAAGCATCGGCAGTGTTAAGGTCGTCATCCATAGCCTCTATAAACTTCTGCTTATATTCCTCTAAAAAGCCCGGCACCTCACCGCCCTCGGCGGCGTGCTGAATAGCAAACTCCAAGCCCTCGCGGCAACGGTAAAGACGGTCAAGCGAATTTTTAGCCTGCTCGATAATCTCAACCGAGTAGTTTATGGGACTGCGATACTGCGAGGAAATCATAATATAACGAATCGGCTCATAGCCGAATTTTTCGGCAACCTCACGTACTGTAAAGAAGTTGTTTAACGATTTGGACATCTTACGGTTATCAACATTTATATAGCCATTATGCATCCAATAATGCGAAAAATCACAGCCGTTGGCACACTCGGACTGAGCAATCTCGTTTTCGTGATGAGGGAAAACCAAATCCTGACCGCCGCAGTGAATATCAATAGTTTTACCCAGATATCTTCCTGCCATAGCCGAGCATTCGATATGCCAGCCCGGACGTCCGTTACCCCAGGGTGACTCCCAAAACGGCTCGCCGGGTTTTGCACCCTTCCAAAGGCAGAAGTCCATCGGGTCCTCTTTAATATCAGTAACGTCGATACGTGCACCTGCCTCCAAATCCTCTAACGGCTGATGCGAAAGCTTGCCGTATTCCCGGAATTTCTTTGCACGGAAATAAACATCACCGTTCGAAGGATATGCATAACCCTTTTCAATCAGCTCAGTAATAATTCCGATAATAGCATCGATATTCTCGGTTGCTCTCGGGTGAACGGTAGCCTCTCTGATATTCATACCCTTGGCATCAACCCAAAATTCCTTAATATAACGCTCGGCAACCTCAGGCACAGTAATGCCCTCTTCGTTTGCCTTTTTTATGAGCTTATCGTCGATATCGGTGAAGTTCTGAACAAATCTTACGTCAAGTCCGCGCCACTCTAAATATCTGCGCAGCACGTCAAAAACACACAACGGGCGTGCGTTACCGATGTGAATATAATTGTAAACGGTAGGTCCGCAAGCGTAAATCTTAACCTGACCCTCATCTACCGTTTTAAGTTCGTCCTTTGTGCGTGTTAAAGTATTATAAATTTTCATTTTTCATAACCTCTTACTTAGATATTTTAGCGAGCCGTTCGGTCAGCTCGTTGATTTTCTCGTTCATTTCGTTGAATTGCTGTGCAATAGGGTCAGGAATATGAATCTGGTCCAACGGTTCAATTTTCCTGCCGTCCTGACGCACTATTTTTGCCGGAATACCGACAACTGTAGAATTTGGCGGAACCTCAGCCAACACGACGGCGCCTGCGGCAACCCGGGAATTGTCACCAACCTTGAAAGGCCCCAAAACCTTAGCGCCGCTGCAAATCATAACGTTATTACCGATTGTAGGATGACGCTTGCCGATATCCTTACCCGTACCGCCCAAGGTAACACCCTGATAAATCAAAACATCATCACCGATTTCGGCAGTTTCGCCGATAACCACACCGTGACCGTGATCGATAACCAAACGATGGCCGATTGTAGCGCCCGGATGAATCTCAATACCGGTTTTTCTTGCGGCACGCTGAGAAATCAACCGTGCAAGAAACTTCATATTATGCTTATAAAACCAATGGGCTCTGCGGTACATTCGGATTGCTCTTACACCGGGATACAAAAAGAATATCTCAAGCGAGCTTCTTGCGGCAGGGTCGCGCTCCTTAACCGCCCTGATGTCCTCTCTTATTCTTTGAAACAAAATTATTTCCTCCAAATTGAAAAATAAACGCCTTCGAAAGCCCAAGGGCCTTCGAAGGCGAAAAATTATCGCGGTTCCACTTCGAAATTATACTCAATCGGTCACTAAACCGACAAGATGCTAACGGGTCTTAACCGTGCTCAGATACTGTTACTTCCCCGAGCCTGCTATTCAGGTGCATTCGCCGTATTCAAAGCCCGACACCGTTTCAGTCAATGCAGTGCCGTCCCTGTTGCTTCAAAGTAACTACGGTTACTATTCCCAAATCAACGCATTTAATATTTCATCTATTTAGTACATTATACCACGTTTTTTAAATTTGTCTACACTTTTTTGAAATTTGCTTACTTAATACCCTGTTTTCTTTAAGCCGGCAAATCAACTTTGGCTTTCACCAATACGTTAATTATGACCTTCTTTATTACCTATATAGCGGTATGCATCCTTATTTCGGGTACGTCCGTAACCGTAGCCGTACCCATAGCCATAGCCGTAACGCTTCTTGCCGTAACGTCCGTAATAAGTGTGGCTCTCGCTTTCATCAACACCGTTAAGCACAAAGCCCATAAGCTTTACGTTGCTGAAGGACAAATCCTTTAACGAACTGTAAATCTGTTCAATTGAAACCTCATTTACAAGTGCAACAAACAGAATTTCATCACACAGCTCGGCAATCTGTACAGTCTCGGAAGCCTCATGGCAGGAAGGCATATCCACCACAATATAGTCGTACTGTGC